>NZ_KV787410.1:0-153169 GCF_001807105.1 Corynebacterium sp. HMSC14H10
ACTGCCATCCCGCATCGCGCGACTACTACCTGCGTAAACGGGGTGAAGGACAGAAGCACAATGCCGCGGTGATGTGGCTTGCCCGGAGCCACTGCAACGTCATCTATCCCCTACCGCCCCGGCCCATGCATCCGCGCCGAAGCCGCGCAGAACCACGTCCACCAGCGGTAGGCGATAGCGGCCTCCCGCACCGAAAGCTCCGTCCCCCCTCCCCTGCCCTCCCCATCGCCTCAACCCCCGTGGTTTAGGAGGGGGAAGAGGGCGTTCGAGGGCTCAACAGCTCAAGCCCAGGACCGCCGACTTACAGCTCGTCGATGTGCTTGCGCTTCGGGTAGACGCGCGGGCGAGCACCGGCAATCTCCTCAGCAATGCGGATGACCTGGTTGGAGTAACCGAACTCGTTGTCGTACCAGACGTAGAGCACTAGGTGCTTACCGTTGGCGATGGTAGCCAGACCATCGACGATGCCAGCGTGGGTGGAACCAACGAAGTCGGTGGAGACCACTTCTGGTGAGTGGATGTAGTCAATCTGCTGGCGCAGGACGGACTTCAGGGAAACTTCGCGCAGGTAGTTGTTAACCTCGTCGCGGTCGACCTCAGTGTCCAGAGTCAGGTTCAGCACCGCCATGGAAACGTCCGGGGTGGGAACGCGGATGGCGTTACCGGTCAGCTTGCCCTCAAACTCCGGCAGAGCCTTGGCGACGGCCTTTGCGGCACCAGTCTCAGTGAGAACCATGTTCAGGGTGGCTGCGCGACCACGGCGGGAACCCTTGTGGAAGTTGTCAATCAGGTTCTGGTCATTGGTGAAGGAGTGAACAGTCTCGACGTGACCGAACTCGACGCCCCACTTGTCATTGACGACCTTCAGCACCGGGGTGATGCCGTTGGTAGTACAGGAAGCTGCCGACAAAATATTGTCAGAGTCCTCGATGATGCTGTGGTTAATTCCGTAGACGATGTTCTTTACATCGCCCTTGCCCGGCGCGGTGAGCAGAACCTTGGAAACTCCCTTGGACTGAAGGTGCTGCGACAGTCCCTCACGGTCACGCCAACGACCGGTGTTGTCAATGACAATCGCATCGTTAATGTCGTAGGCGGTGTAGTCAACAGTTGCCGGGTCGTTGGAGTAAATGACCTGGATCGGGGTGCCGTTTGCCCAAATAATGTTGTTTTCGCGGTCAACCGAGATGGTGCCGTCGAATGCACCGTGGACGGAGTCACGGCGCAGCAGCGAAGCACGCTTGACGATGTCGTCCTCACCATTCTGGCGAACCACAATCGCGCGCAGGCGCGGGCCGTTGAACAGTGCCTCACGAGCCAGCAGAATGCGGGCCAGCAGACGACCGATACGTCCGAAACCGTAGAGGACAATGTCGGTCTTCGGGGTGTGAGTCCCGGCACCGATAACCTCGGCAAGCTCCCGCTCGAGGAATGCGCGCAGGTCGCCGCCTTCCTCTTCGAAGCTGGTAGCCAGGGCGCCCAGGTCGATGGAGGCGGTGCCGAGATCCATCTTCACCAGTTCCTGCAGAATCGGCAGAGTCTGGCTCAGAGGCAGCTCCTGCGAGGTAATGCGACGGGCGTAGCGGTGCGACTTAATGATGCCGGTCTCGGTGACGTTTTCCAGTCGGCGGCCGAAGATTGAAGTCACGACATCGTTGTTGCGTCGCAGCTGTCCCAGGAGGGGGATCATCTGCTCTGCAAGGCTGATGCGCTCATTCCAGTCATTGCGCTTGATGGGGGCCGAATCCGACATAAATCCTCCTGGCTTAAATGAATATGAGTTCCCCCTCAAAATACCCCGCACACGCCGTTCACCGGCTATCGCCCTCAACTGGGTACCCCGTATTGTGGCCCAGCTTTCACCCAATCGGGGGAGGCGCTGGGAGGCGACCTGAGGAAGAAAAGTGAACCCTACTTACCCGTTAGAATTAAAGCCATGACGGAACCCCTGGATATCCAGCAGCAATCTCCCGCCCAGCCGCCATACCGCCTTGTAGTCACGGATATGGACGGGACTCTATTAAATGAAGACAAGGAAATCCCGGATTCCTTTTGGCCGGTAGTCACCGAACTGCTCGACCGCGGTGTCCACTTCGCTCCCGCATCGGGCCGCCAGTACGCCACTCTGGCCGACCAGTTCGCCCCCATTGCACACCGCATCCCAATCATTGCGGAAAACGGCAACTATGTCGCGGATGCGGGCGAGGTGGTCTCAGTTACCAGTATCGACCACGACATCGTCACCCAGTTGGTACACGCGATCCGCCAGTTCAACGACAACCGCGTGGCAGCGGGGCGCACTCCTCTATCGGTTATCATCTGCGGCGCTGCCAGCGCATACGTGGAGTTTTTCCCGCCGCATTTCAATATTCCGGAGGAAGTTCAGCAGCTGCAATTCAACGAGGCCGCCAAGTACTATTTGAAGCTGCAGAAGGTCGATGATGTCATCGCCGCCGCCGCCGAGGACGGCATCGTCAAAATTGCCGCCTTTGATCCTTACTCCGTCGAAGACGAATCCGCCGATTACTTGCGTTCCCAGAGCCCGCACCTGCGCGCGGTAGTCTCCGGTGCACATTGGGTCGACCTCATCGACGCCAACACCAACAAGGGCACGGCACTCGCCGCCCTGCAGGAGGCCCTCGGTGTCTCTCCTGCCGAAACTGTCTGCTTTGTTGACTACCTGAATGACCTCGAGCTCATCGACCACGCAAGCCGTTCGTTTGCCATGTCCAACGGTCACCCGGAAATCAAACGCCGCGCCACCGACATCGCACCATCGAACGCGGAGGAAGGCGTCATCACGACGCTGCGCGAACTGTTCAACCTCTAACGCCACCCCAACGTAATTGGCCCCTTACCCCACTGGAGCGGTAAGTTAGAAAGGTTGAACCCGATTCCCTTATTCCGATTTTCTTTTTAAGGAAAGCGTAGTCTCCCTGTGACCACTCTCGCCGAAGAAGCAGCACGCCGCCGCACATTTGCCGTCATCGCACACCCGGATGCCGGTAAGTCCACGCTCACCGAGGCGCTGGCTCTGCATGCTCATGTCATTAACGAAGCCGGTGCTGTCCACGGCAAGGCCGGCCGCAAGTCGACTGTGTCCGACTGGATGGACATGGAGAAGGATCGCGGCATCTCGATTGCCTCTTCCGCGCTTCAGTTCGAGTACCAGCCAGAGGGGCACGACGGCGAGCCGTACATGATCAATCTCGTCGATACGCCTGGTCACGCTGACTTTTCCGAGGACACCTACCGTGTGCTCACCGCTGTCGACGCCGCTGTCATGCTTGTCGACGGTGCCAAGGGTCTCGAGCCTCAGACGTTGAAACTGTTCCGGGTTTGTAAGTCCAACGGAATTCCCATCGTCACCGTCATCAACAAGTGGGACCGCCCGGGTAAGGCTCCCCTGGAATTGATGGATGAGATTGTCGCGGAGATTGGACTGCAACCGACTCCGCTGTACTGGCCAGTTGGTGAGGCCGGCGACTTCCGCGGTCTGCTGGAGCGTGGTGAGGACGGCGAAGCCAAGCAGTTCATCGGCTTCGAGCGCACTGCCGGTGGCGCCACTATTGCCGCTGAGCGTCACCTCACCCCAGATGAGGCCGCCGCAGAGCAGGGCGACGCCTGGGAGACGGCAGCCGAGGAGTCCGAGCTGCTCTCCGCCGATAGCGCTGACCACGACCAGGAGATGTACCTCGCTGGCGACACCTCTCCGGTGATTTTCGCCTCCGCCATGCTGAACTGGGGTGTCCACCAGATCCTGGACACTCTCTGCGAGCTGGCTCCGGCACCTGGTGCCCGCGTGTCCGACCCGGCTGCCGTTGCCGCTGCGGCGGCTGGCGGCCAGGGAGCTATCGTCGAAAAGCGCGAGCCGACGGATGATTTTTCGGGCGTCGTGTTCAAGGTGCAGGCGGGTATGGATACGCACCACCGCGACAAGCTGGCATTCATGCGCGTTGTCTCTGGCGAGTTTGACCGCGGCATGCAGGTCACGCATGCGCAGTCGGGACGTAGTTTCTCCACCAAGTATGCTTTGACCGTTTTCGGCCGGACACGTTCGACCGTGGAGACGGCTTACCCGGGCGACATTGTCGGCCTGGTCAATGCGGGTTCACTGGCGCCGGGTGACACGATCTACGAGGGCCGCAAGGTTCAATTCAAGCCGATGCCGCAGTTCGCGCCCGAGCACTTCCGCACTCTGCGCGCCAAGAGCCTGGGCAAGTACAAGCAGTTCCGCAAAGCTGTCGATCAGCTCGATGCCGAGGGCGTGGTGCAGATTCTGCGCAACGATGCCCGCGGCGATGCCGCCCCGGTGATGGCCGCGGTCGGCCCGATGCAGTTCGAGGTCATGATGGCACGCATGGAAAACGAGTACAACGTCGAGACCATCGCCGAGCCCATCCCCTACTCCGTCGCCCGCCGCACGGACGAAGAGACCGCGCCTGAGCTGGCAAAGCAGCGCGGCGTGGAGATCTTCACGCGTTCCGACGGCGCCCTCATCGCGCTCTTCGGGGACAAGTGGAAGCTGTCCTTCATTGAGAAGGAGCACCCGGAGTTCACGCTCGAGACGCTGGTCGCAGACTAGAGTTTTAAGGAGATTTCACCAACATTGAGCCAAACGGTTGAGCTTCCTCCACAACCAAGTGCATGGCAACTTTTTACTGCCTTCCACTCCCGTGCACAGAGATGGCCAGGCGCCCTCCGCGCAGCACTCGCGCTATTCCTGCCGGGTGCCGTGGCACTTCTCACCGGACATGGCTCGGAGATGCTCCTTATCGCCGCTGGTGGGTGCGTGGTCATCTATGGCGAAGGCCACCCCTACCGCAGTCGTCTGCGCGTGATGGCCATCGCCGGGCTATGCCTGATCGCCGGAGTTATGTCCGGCAGTTTTGTCGGATCAGTGGTCCACGGTGAGATCGCTTCCGGCGGCAGCAATCTATGGCTGCTGCTCATTGCGCTTTTTACGACGATACTGGCCACCATCGGCGCTTTTATTCAAAACGCACTGCGCCTGCCACCGCCGGGTTCATTTTTTATTGTGATGGTCTCCGGCGGCACAACAATGGTCGCCCGCCTTGGCTTCAACCCGGTGGAAACCGCCATGTGGGCTACCGTTGGCGTGCTTTCCGCGATAGTCATCGGCATGGCACCGCGGTTGTGGAATCCGCATGGCCCCGAGATGGCGGCTGTCGAATCCCTTGAATCAGCCATCGACGCGATGGAAAAGTCAGACTCGACATCGTTCGCCGTTCATCACCAGGCGCAAACTGCACTGACCGACGCATGGGAATCGCTTGCCGACGCAGGCATCATCCGTGGCAGCAAAATCGTCAAGCCCTCCCACACGGAACTGGTCAACCGTGTCATTGCTGCTCATCAGCGTCTGATTGCTATCCGCACACGCTTGGGCGTGCACGGCAGCGCTGTGGACATCGTGGACACGCCTAACCTCTTCGACGAGACGCAGACAACCATTCCACTCGCGCGACCAAGCGTGAGTTACCGGATCTTCCGCTCTTTCGATCGCTATTCCCATGCGTCGATGACTGCGGCAAAGGTTGCTATTACCGGTGGCTTAGCTGGTCTCATTAGCGTGCTTGTCGGTCTCGACCGGCCTGACTGGGCGGTGGTCAGCGCATTGATGACTCTGCAGTGGGGTCCCGACCGCACCGCTGGTTCGATCCGAGGGATTCACCGCATGGTCGGCTCGATTATCGGCATTTTCCTCTATGCGCTGCTCTTTTCCTTTGGCCTGGACAGCTGGACGCTACTTATCGCGCTTGCAGCCTGCCAATTCGGCGCGGAGGTTCTCGTGGTGAAAAACTATGCGCTGACGACAATCGTCACCACTCCATTGGCGCTGCTGCTGGGCGGAAACGTCGCTGGCGAACTCGCACCGATTGTGACCGATCGTGTCTTGGAAGTCGGTATCGCCTGCGCGCTGGCTCTCGCTGTCCTGCACTTCTGGCCAACCGAGAGCATTGAAAAGCACTACCTGCGTCATATTCCGCGCTGCTATCGACAGATGGGCGCTCTTCTCGGCGCGCTGCTAACCGGTACTCCGAATCAGGCGCTCGATATTCGTCGAGATCTCCAGTACGAGCTGCTCAGTGAGCGCCAGGCCATCTCGTCTTTGGCCACCAACGACCCCGAAATCGCCACTCCACACTGGGATGGGCATCGTCGCATTCGCACAGCTGGCTATTTGTTGCTGGACTACTGTCGCACGCATCCGGATATCCGCCCCTCTCACGAGGAGATTTCCAAGCTCGCTGAGGTAGTCCAGGCAGCTAAAGCTGAGGAGCGCTAGTCCTCCGGCAGCGGGGGCTCCTTGCGCAGGTCGCGGGCTGTTGCCCGCCGTACCTCGCGCGGTTCCTCCTCCGAGCCCCGCGAACGGAACTTAGCCGCGATGTCCTTCAGCGAAGACGACAGCGGCGGCAGCTTCTCCAGCGCGTCACGGCCCGCGTCCCACGCGTCGGTAGCAATATTTTCCGCTTTCCGACGGAACTTGCGGACCTTCTCCTCACGCTGCCGCTTAGTCTCTGCCGCGTCATTTTGCCGCTCGCGCTCGCGTTCAAAGGCTGCGACATCGCGGGCCTCCGCGTCGGAAAGCCTCTTCGAGGCGTGTGCCGCGGCGTCCCACGACTCCTCCAGCGATTCCGCGAGGTGCAACATGGCATCGATGCGCTTTTCAACTTCGCGCAACTTCTCGCGGTAGCCCCGCTGAATGTCATAGCGGCGCATGATGCGGCGGGCACGAGTGGCCTCATTGCGCCAGGTGATGATTGCGCCCTCAGAAATCGACTCATCGACGACGAAACGCATCGTCCACGGGTCGACATCAGCGCTGGCCAGATTGTTGCGTACCCGCTCCTCGCGGTCGAGGACGTCCTGCACGAGACTGCGGGCACGCTCTTCGGCTTGATGGGCGCGGTTGGTACGGGAGTTATCTGGTCGGAAGCTCACCTGGACTATCCTACCGCTCGGCTGCTGCCAAAGCCGGTACTTGGTCGGTCGCGGAGCTCTTCTGCTGGTCATTGTCGCTCTGGTGCTCGAGGCGAACCCAGGAGACAAAGCCCCAAATAACGAAGCATCCGTAGAAGAGGTACAGCGCCGCCGACGGGTAGTAGCCACCCTTGAGCAGCAACGGCACTCCCACGGCATCAACGGCAATCCAAATTAGCCAGAATTCGTTCCACCCGCGGGCCATACCCCAGGTCGCCAACATCGAACCGACGAAAATCCAGGCATCGGCCCATGGCCCCCACGAGCCCAGCATCTCAAAGATATTGGCACAAATCACAGTGGCGAAGATAGCCACGGTAATCATCCCAATGCGTTCCGATGCCGTCGCCCACCGAGGCTCAATTGCGACCTCGTCACCGCTCTGATTGCGGCTCTTGACCCAGCTGAACCATCCGTAGAGACTGACGACGATAAACATGACCTGACGCCCCGCCTGGCCATAGAGATCAAGATTTTGCGGCGTGTGGAAAACTCCGCCGAGGAAGACGGTAAACAGCAAGGCATTTCCGATAATGCCGACCGGCCAAGCCCATACCTTCCGTTTCATACCTAGGAAGGCACACGCCAGGCCAAAGAGGTTACCGACAATTTCTCGAATCAAGATTGGTGCTCCCGCCACACTGAGCTGTGCAGTGAGGAAACCCACCAAAAAATCCGACACGTATTCCACGAATTATTCAACTCCTTCTCTTTCATCCGGACTATGACCGTCGGTTTCGGATTCCAACCGAAATCTGCTTGTCCCCTACCTGACGACCCTTCTGGCCACAGGTAGGGCGCTCGTGGACTTGTCTGCGTCAGCCGCAGCATCACCACCGGTGAGGAATTTCACCTCGCCCTGAGAATGCGAGTTCAACGTTAGCACTGTCGCCTTGCGCGCATGTGCATTTTATTCAATGAGGTTTCAATATGAGGTTCTAATACAGCCTCGACATAATTACGCATCTACAATGCGTAGTATGAGCCAAAAGCCCCGCCAACCACGTCCTCCCCGCCCCGCCCGCCGCTCCCATCACAAGCGCTCCGCTGGCTGGGTTCCGGACCAGCACGGCGCCTGGTTCATGGTCACCATTCCCCCGCTGACCGCTCTCGCCCTCACCCCCACAGGGACAGGCCTTGCCGTCACCGCGACCTGGCTGCTCGGCTACTTCGCATTCTTCGCCGTGAGCGTCTGGCTCCGCTCTCGTCGCCAACGCCGCCACCTCGCACCCGCCGCCACATACACCGCGCTCACTGCCGTCGCCGGCTGCATCACACTGCTTGCCGACGTTTCCCTCCTCACCTGGGTCGCCCTCATTGCCCCTCTTGCCGCTATCGCTATTTGGGAGACCTACCGCCGCCGACCGCGCTCACTTCTCTCTGGTGTCTCCACCGTTCTGGCCGCTAGCCTCATGGTGCCTATCATCGCCGGACCAACCCCGAAAGCTTGGGCAATTGCGGCTATCTACGCTGGATATTTCGTCGGCACCGTGCCCTATGTAAAAACTATGATTCGCAAGCGCGGCAACCGCCAGTGGCTCATTGGCTCGGTCACGTATCACGTTCTCATTACCGCCGTGGCCATCATCGGGTGGCTCCTCCTCCACGACCGGAACCTCATCAGCATCGGTGTGCCCATCGTCGCAATTGGGCTTCTCATCAGGTCTTTTGCCATGCCAATCTCCGGCGCTCGCCGCGCTCGGCCGTGGACTCCGAAACAGGTCGGAATTCTCGATGCCTTCTTTGGAGTCGCCGTCGTTCTGGCTGCGTGGTAAAAACGACGGCGGGGACATACTTTGGGGATTTTTGGGGAGGCGATGAAGTCTATGACTTCCACCAAACACGCAGTCAATCACGCAGTTTCCGTCTCAGACTTGGCCGCTAGCCTGAACTCGCGGCAGGCACCACAGTCGGGCTGGCGCAGCTGGGTTCATAAGGCCACCTGGGGCGCAATTTCACCGCGGGAATCATCGTCGGCACGCAAGCAACGCGAGCTGATAGAGCGGGTGCGACAGCCTATCTACGGTGACTACAACATCGCTGTTATCAGCGTGAAGGGCGGCGTTGGCAAGACGTCGACAACCATGTGCCTGGGCGCCACGCTTGCAAGCCTGCGCAGTGACCGAATCGTCGCGATCGACGCGAATCCGGACTTTGGCACCCTCGGCGCACGCGTCACCGCAGCCAATCCCGCATCTATTCGCGATCTGCTCCGAGCCCCGGATACGGACAAATACGCGCAGGTCCGTACATATACATCGCACACGCCATCGCGGCTGGAGGTTGTCGGCAGCGACCAAAATCCGACATCGACGATCGCGCTTTCCGACGGCGAATACTGCGCGGCCCTCGACATCCTTCGACGGCATTACAACGTGAGCCTGACTGACTGCGGTACCGGCCTGACGCAGCCCATCTCCGCTTCGATTCTGTCTGCGGCCAATTGTCTGGTGCTGGTCACCACGCCTGCACTGGACGGCGTGAAAAGCGCCTGGACGACATTGGACTGGCTTTCAGCGCACGGCTTCGAACGGTTGGTTTCTACCACTGTCGTGGTGGTCAACGAGCTAAATAAACAGGGACTGTCCACAGAGACCGTGCACGAGTTATTTGCCCAGCGCTGCCGTGCAGTGCAGGTCATCCCCTACGATCCGCATATCGCGAATGGTGCCAATATCGAGCTGGACAATCTCCAGCCCGCCACCACCCAGAGTTATCTCGAATTGGCGGCCATGATTGCCGATGATTTCGCGCCGACTACGGGCCGTCACAGTTTTGTTTAGCTCAGGTGCTGACGAATCCCCTCGACATCGACCTCCTGAACGGAGGCGGGCTTGAAGGTGGCGTCGCGGTCCTTGTCCACCAAAACCGCCCGCACGCCTTCGGCAAAATTGGGGTGCTGACGCATGTAAGCGCCGAGCTTCATCTCCCGGTTCAGAGCCTCCTGCAGCGTAACCCCCGGACCCGCGTTCGCTGCATAGAGCTCCGCTGCCGCCACGAGACTCTCCAGGTTGGCGGGTGCCAGCAGGTCGCGAAAAGTCTCCACTGTTGACGATGCACAGGAGCCCGCCTCAGCGGCTTCGTTGAGAGCTCGCTCAATCTCCGCCCAGGTATCAGCCCCAAAGCAAGCCTCAATGCAGTCGCTCCACTCGGCCAACTGCGGATCCCCGAGCAGATCACGAGCCTCAGCTGAGTCCACATCGAGCGCATACTCCGCGAGCGCCGAATCAATTCCATCGCGGTCCAGAGCCGCAACAAACTCGTCCAGCTGCGCGGATGGCACCGCATGTGTCGCCCATCCAGACCACAGCATGTCCGCCGCAGTTAGGCGGTAACCGGTCAGCCCGGTAAACCTCGCGATTGCCGACGAGGGCCCTCCTAACCGCGTGTTCACATGCTGCGAAAAGTGGGTAATTCCAACGTCGGGAATAAAGCCGATTGCCATTTCTGGCATGGAAGCGCTGGCACGCTCGGTCACGATTCGGTGGGAGCCGTGCATGGAAACACCAAGGCCACCGCCCATAGCGATGCCATCAATAATCGCGATATATGGCTTGGACTGCGCGAATTCCGCAATCATCGCGTTCATCTCGTACTCATCCCGGAAAAACTCCTCCCCCTGCTCCGGAACGCCATCGAGCACAGCCTGCCGAACTGCGCGCACATCACCACCGGCACAAAACGCCTTGGGGTGACCGGATGAAACAACAATGTGGTCCACCGAGTCGTCGTCACGCCATGCGCGGAGCCCCTCGACGACCTCGGTGACCATATCCAAATCGAGCGAATTAAGTGCCTTCGGCCTATTCAGCCGAAGGTGACCAGATCGCCCGTGGACTTCTCGCAGCACCTTCGGCTCATCGACCTCGGTGCGTGCAGTGCCAGAACCGTTATCAGTAGCAGTCATGTCACCCAGTGTGACACAGATAACTAACCAGGGAAAGGTTCTGACGGGAAGGTTCTGCTGCGAAGGTTCTGACGACCAGAACCTCACTGAGACTAAGGAGCTACTTCTTCTTGCTCTTCTTGTCCTTCTTGTGCTTCTTGCCCTTCTTATCGGACTTGCCTGCGCCCTTCACGCGGTCAGCCTCGAGATTGGCAGCAACGTCCGGCACATAGCGGAACTCAGTGCGCGGCGGACGCTCGTAGCTTCCCTCCGACTCCGGACGCTCCGGGATTTCCGGAACATCGCGCTGAATGCGCTCGTACGGAATGGTCGTCAACAGGTGGTTGATGACATTGATACGCGAACGCTTCTTGTCCTCAGACTCAACCGTGAACCACGGTGCGGACGGGATATCGGTGTGGATGAACATCTCATCCTTTGCACGGGAGTAATCCTCCCAGCGGGTGATGGACTCCAGATCCATCGGCGAGAGCTTCCAGCGGCGCAGTGGATCCTCACGACGGGACTTGAAGCGGGCAACCTGCTCCTCGTCCGACACAGAGAACCAGTACTTACGCAGGATAATGCCGTCTTCGACCAGCAGACGCTCAAAAATCGGCGCTTGATGCAGGAAGCGACGGTACTCCTGCGAAGTGCAGAAGCCCATGACACGCTCAACGCCGGCACGGTTGTACCAGGAGCGGTCGAAAATCACGATTTCACCAGCAGTCGGCAGCTTTTCGACGTAACGCTGGAAGTACCACTGACCCTGCTCACGGCTAGTCGGAGCCGGCAGGGCCTCAATACGACAGGTACGGGGGTTCAGGTACTGCGTGATGCGCTTAATGGCCGACCCCTTGCCGGCAGCGTCACGCCCCTCCATCACGATGACAATTCGGGCACCGGTTTCTACCACCCACTGCTGCATTTCGACGAGCTCTGCCTGGAGCTTTTTGAGCTCGGCCTCATAAGCCTTCTTGTCGAGCTTCGGTGGGCGCTGGACGTCGTCATTATTCATAGTCCACAGTTTACCCGGCAGGGCGCGACGACCCTATTCGCCGGGTTTAACCGCGGGGCCTAATAGCTAACCTTTTTGCAACCCTAGTCGCGTGAGTAAAGACGCAGCGTGACCTGTGCAACAAGCCCAGCAAAGACCATGCCAATAACGACCACGATCGGCACCACCACACCGATATCGCCGTTGGTCAGCGGCGCCAGGAGCTGTGCCTTGTACAGGTTACTCAGCGCCGGATCGATGACCGTCGCCTTGCCCAGGAACAGCGCACCAATGGCCAGCACACCACCAATCAGCGACGCAATCACAGCCTCGAGGACGAACGGCGCCTGCGTGAACCAGCGGCTGGCACCGACCATGCGCATAATCTCAACTTCCTTACGACGCGAGAACGCCGCAATCTGCACCATGTTCGCAATCAGGAACACCGCGGCAACGGCCTGCACCGCCGCTAGCAGGAAGGTCGCATTTCGCACTGAGTCCAGGTTCTGAGCTGCAGTACCGATCTCTTCATGCTGGTCAGTAACGTGGTCGACCTGGGGCAGCTCCCGAATCGGATCGAGCGGGCTGACATCGGTCGGGTCACTCAGACGCACCATCACGACAGCCGGCAGCGACTCCGGCGTCGCATTTTCCACGAGCACGGGGTCACTGTCCTTGAACATCTCCACGAAGTGGTCAAAGTTTTGCTGACGATTTCGGAAGGTCACCGAATCAATGCCGTCAGCCTCTTCAAGCTTGCCGACGACCTCAGCACACTCCGGCGATGAGCAAGTTTGGTCTTCGGCGGAGATTTGTTCATTCAGCTCAATCTGCACTTCTACTCGATCGAGATAGAGATCCTTCGTGCGGCTGGTCTGCTCGGTAACCAGGATGCCCGTCGCAAGCAGCGCCAATGACACCGCAGTCGTAATAATCATCGCGATGGTCATCGTGATGTTTCGGCCCAAGGAGGAGAAAGCCTCACCGAGGACAAAGCGAGTCTTCA
This sequence comes from Corynebacterium sp. HMSC14H10, assembly GCF_001807105.1. NCBI lineage: Bacteria > Bacillati > Actinomycetota > Actinomycetes > Mycobacteriales > Corynebacteriaceae > Corynebacterium > Corynebacterium sp. HMSC14H10. The sequence continues at coordinate 12,895 of NZ_KV787410.1, forward strand.
TAGGTCAGTAATACCTTTCGAATGAGTTCTTCTACCGATGGACTGTCTGCTAGTTGTTCAGGCCGTAAACACCCGTGGCGTCGTCACGCACGAGACGCCCCAGCTCCAGCTCCAGCACGCGGCGACGCATGGAGTCCACGGCATCGTTGTCGTGAGTCGACACAATAACGGTCGTGCCCATGCGATTGATGCGGTCAAGCAGGAGCATGATGTCACCGGAGGTGCTTGGGTCGAGGTTGCCGGTGGGCTCGTCGGCAAGCAAGATGAGCGGGCGGTTGACGAAGGCGCGAGCAATGGCGACGCGCTGCTGCTCACCACCAGACAACTCGTGCGGGTAGCGGTTTTCCTTGCCCGAGAGCCCGACCATTTCGAGCGTTTCCGGAACTGCCTTGTCGATTCTCGCCTTCGGCTTGCCAATTACCTGCAATGCGAACGCGACATTTTCGTACACCGTCTTCTTTGGCAGCAGGCGGAAGTCCTGGAAGACGTACCCCACCTTTTGACGCAATTTCGGGATGTTGCGACGAGAAATCTTGGTTAGATCCTGGTCTGCAACCGTCAGTTTTCCTGAATCCACTTTCTCTTCACGCACCATAAGGCGCAGGAAGGTCGACTTACCAGAGCCCGACGGTCCAATGAGAAAGACAAACTCACCTTTATCTATGTGGACTGAAACGTCGTCGAGAGCTGGTCGGCTAGAAGTCGAGTAGGACTTGGTAACCCCGTCGAAAGTGATCATAAGTAGACACTCTAATCACTTAAGCCACTCAAGTCACTCTGGAATGCGTTGAATTGGGCGCCGTGACGGGATTGCGGGAACAGGCGGCGTCGAACGCTACCCCAGAGCGCGCGACTGCACGAAAGCTCACGCCATAGCGGCATTCGAAATTATTTTCCCCAAAAATCTTTAAATACCCCTTTAATTCGCTTGCCTGTTCGATTACAATGAGCCATGAAAGATTAAACACGAGGATTAAAAACACCGAATAGCATCGCCGAGCTGCTTAAAGCTCGGAAAATTGACGCTCAGAGTTAGTCGAAAATATTTTCACTACCTCTTCCTTATTTCAACATTTCAACGTCCAGGCCTTATCTTTCAGGGGGATTCACCAATGGCCAGCGGGGAACATATACCACGCAAACGCACTTACGCTGCGGCAATGGAAGCGACGGCACCACGCTTTCACCATGAGATTTCTCAAACAGCACCAGCACGTCTTGGAATTGACCGCAATCGAGCTGACTTGAAGCTTGCCCTTGCTTGTGTTCCCTCTTCTTCAACAAAAGATGTCGAAGATTACATCGCCAAAATCGCTCCAGCTCTTGGCATGTCACGTGGGAGAACACTCCAGTACATCGATGTCGGAATGCAACTAGAGCGACTCCCGCGGTTAAAAGAGCTTCTGCTCAAACGCGCACAGCTACCGCTTCCCCACATGCGGGTCATTGCCACGGCCATCCTCCCATTGGATGACCCCTCGGCTGTGAGATATTTCGAAGACCATCTCCTTGAGCTGATCACTCCGAGAGTCAATGGTGAAGTTCTTCGCGGAGTTCGGAGCCTTCAACAGAATATTCAGCGGCTTATTGATGAAGTCAGCCCGCTATTGCGCCCGAAGAATGAGTACGACCCGCCGATCACTTCGTTTCAAAAAGGCATCGAGCAAAAAGCTGGCGAATCTATAACGTTCGAGTTAAAGGACAACCTCACTGAAGTCACCATGGAACTGATGCCTGAGCGGGCAATTGAGTTTCAGAAGGTCTTGGAGGAAATCACCGCTGATCAGGACTGCGACTTTGTCGAGGCCTTTTCACATCTTCTGCACGGGACTGCCCAGGTCACCGCCACACTGAATCTGTACTGCCCACTAACCCAAGACAAGCCCCAAAAAGCCTGGATCGGTGGCCTGGGGTGGATCAACAAAATCGCCACTGAATCCTGGCTCGATCGGGTCACTAGCATCCGGCTACTAGCGGACGAGAAAACGGAAAAGTACTCGCCAACAGAGCGACAGCGTACTTACATCCAAGGTAGAGACGGCACCTGTCGCTTTCCCGGATGCGATGTCGATGCGACGAAGTGCGACATCGACCACATTCAGCCGTATAACCACGAGAATCCCGACGAAGGTGGCCAAACCGAGACGCCCAACCTCCATTGCCTATGCCGTCGCCACCACAATCTAAAAACGGCCGGTCTTTGGAATGTCGTGCGCGATATCGACGGCGTGGAGTACTGGACCTCCGCCACTGATCAGAGCGCTGAAAAAGCTGCCCTAATCAGCACAGAATCAGGGCCGCTCTCCGGCCACGGTCGCTACTCCTTCGACCTGCGCAAGACAAAGAAAGCACAGACACTCAAAGAGTACAACGAGCAGAGGTTGGAAAACCTCCGCGAATCACAGGAGCTGACAAATCAGGCTCGCGAAGAACTGGGAATGAACAAAAACGAGAGAAAATCAGAAGCCGACGACCCCACCGCACCGGAAGCACCCGAAGACGAACCGCCCTTCTAGCGCTACTCCCCTTCGGACTGCTGAGCCATGCGCCAGCGAATACCGGCCTCAATGAAACCGTCGAGGTCACCGTCGAGGACCGACTGCGGGTTGTTGACTTCGTATTCGGTACGCAGATCCTTCACCATCTGGTACGGGTGCAGCACATAGGAGCGCATCTGGTTACCCCACGAGGCATTGCCGCCTGCGCCGAGAGCGTCCAGCTCCGCGCGCTCTTCCTGGCGCTTCTTCTCCAGCAACTTCGCCTGCAGAACACGCATCGCAGATGCCTTGTTCTGGTGCTGCGACTTCTCGTTCTGACAGGTCACCACGATGCCGGTTGGGACGTGCGTAAGTCGGACCGCGGAGTCCGTGGTGTTCACCGACTGCCCACCTGGGCCGGAGGAGCGGTAGACGTCGATACGCAAATCTGACTCGGGGATGTCGATGTGATCGGTTTCCTCCACAACTGGCAGCACCTCGACCTCAGCGAAGGAAGTCTGGCGGCGCCCCTGGTTATCAAAAGGACTAATACGAACCAGACGGTGCGCGCCCTGCTCGACCGAGAGGGTGCCGTACATGTACTCGCCATGGACGACGAAAGTAGCGGACTTAATACCGGCCTCTTCAGCGTAGGACGTGTCGTAAACCTCGACCTTATGTCCGTGCTTGTCGGCCCAGCGCAGGTACATGCGCATGAGCATCTCGGCCCAGTCAGCGGCATCCACGCCACCGGCACCGGAGCGGATGTTAATGACCGCCTCGCGCTCGTCGTAAGGCCCCGAAAGCATCGTCGTGACCTCGAGGGATTCGATGTCGGCACGCAGCTCAGCGCGTTCGGCATCGGCCATCTCGACGGCGTCGGGGTCGCCCTCCTCTTCCGCGAGTTCGTACATCACGGAGAGATCGTCGAGGCGCCCGCGCAGCGAGTCGATCTTTTTCTTCTTCGCCTGTGCCTGCGATAGTGCGCTGGTGACCTGCTGCGCGTGGTCGGGGTCATCCCACAGCGACGGGTCGGCGGCCTGGGCTTCCAACTCCCTGATCCGGTCGGAAAGCTCGTCGACATCGACCACCTTCTCAATGGTGGTCAGCGTCGCGTCGAGTTCTTTGAGGTCAGCATTCAGATCCGGGTTCACGGGTACTACCTTAGCTATACCGCCTGTTTCGGTGCACAATAGGACGTATGTCTGAATCCACCGCCAGCCAAGATTCCAGCCAAGACCTAGAACTCTTTCTCTCCCAAGTATCCGAGTCGATTGTGGCATCGGATACCAGTGTTGCGGTTGCCATCGTGAAGCGTGCCGCTGCCATTGCCGCGCGTATGCGAGACGAAGGCCTGGTCACGGAGTACAAGACATCGATTTCCGACGTCGTCACCGCGGCCGACCGCGCAGCGGAGAAATTCGTCGTCGAGGCTTTGGCCGCGCTCCGCCCGGAGGACGGCATTCTTGGCGAGGAAGGGTCAGCGAAGGAGTCCCAGTCTGGTCGCACGTGGGTGATTGATCCTGTCGATGGCACCTACAACTTCACCACTGGTTCGGACTACTGGTGCAGCGCATTGGCGCTGGTTATGGGCGATGTGAACGATCCGGATGAGGTCGTCCTCGGCGCGGTGCACCGTCCGGCAACCGGCGAAAGCTGGATTGGTGGCCCCAATCTCCCGACCACTCGTATCAACATTGACGGCACTGTTGACGATCTCCGGGTCACTGACCACCCGCTTTCGGAAGTCTGCGCAGCGACCTACCTCCACACCACGGTGGTGAACTCGAGCGAGGAATCCGAGGTCACCGCCACAAAGTCCTGGTTGGATGCGGTGTCCCGCAGCGCTACCTGGCGCATGCTGGGCTCAGCGTCGGTGGATATGGCAGGCGTGACCGACGGCCGCATCGGCGTGTGGTTCCAGCGCGACGTCGCCGCCTGGGACTGGCTGCCTGGGTATGCGCTTATTACGGGCGCAGGCGGCGAATGCACGTCGGTGGGGCGCTGGAAGCTCGCGGGCTCGAGTAGCCAGGTCGCAGAGTTACGTGAGGTTCTGCGCTAGAATTTCGGCCATGACCACCTCTTACTCCGAAGATCTCGCCCTCGCACTCTCGCTTGCCGACGCAGCCGACGACCTCACGATGTCCCGCTTCGAGGCGGCCAATCTAGTCGTCGAGTCCAAGCCCGACCTGACTCCGGTCTCCGATGCCGATATCGCGTGCGAGAAGCTGCTCCGCGAGATTCTGTCGGACAAGCGCCCGAGCGATGAAGTTCTCGGCGAAGAATTCGGTGGCGAAGCTGTGTTTGAGGGGCGCCAGTGGGTCATCGACCCCATCGACGGCACTAAGAACTTCGTGCGCAATGTCCCGGTCTGGGCCACCTTGATTGCCCTGCTGGAGGACGGCAAGCCGGTTGTCGGCGTAGTCTCTGCCCCAGCACTGGGCCGTCGCTGGTGGGCATCCAAGGGCGACGGCGCATTCAAGCACACCCACGTCGGCGGCCGGAAGGCCACCGAGCGCCGCATTGAGGTCTCGAAGGTGGCGGACATCGCGGACTGCTCAATTTCCAACTCTTCGCTCACCGGCTGGGCTGAGCGCGACCTGCGCGACAACTTCATCGGTCTCACCGATGACGCCTGGCGCCTGCGTGGCTATGGCGACTTCTTCTCCTACTGCCTGGTAGCCGAGGGTGCGGTCGATGTCGCCGCGGAGCCGGAGGTTTCCCTGTGGGACCTGGCAGCGCTTGCGATCCTGGTGGAGGAAGCTGGCGGCCACTTCACTTCCCTAGCGGGAGTCGACGGGCCGCACGGCGGGGACGCAGTTGCGACGAATGGGGTGCTTCACGACGCCGTCGTCAAGCGCCTGGGCGGGTAAACAGGGTTTTCCAACCTATCGCAATTTGCGACGAGCGGCTCACTATCTCCCGTCCGCGTGACCGATATCCAGGATACGTCGCAGCTCAGCAAATACCTCAGGGCGTACCTCATGGGTTACCACCCGTCCACTCTTAGACCTAGTTAGCAGCCCGGCATCCGCCATGGTCTTTAAATGATGCGACACCGTCGGCTGACTAAGCCCAGAAACAGCGGCCAGCTCACCCACGGTCATCGGACTACAGCCAGCGGCAGCGAGCTGAGACAAAATTTGCAGGCGCGCCGGTTGCGCCAGCGCTTTGAAGAGCGTTGCCGCAGCTTGCGCTTCCGCCGTGTCGAGAGGCCGACCGCCAAGTGCACAGCATTCTGAGATTTCGTCCATACCTGTTGAGGCTACACGCCCCCCTAAATATATTGACCATCATCGATATATTGATTACACCGGAAACTATGACACAGACTACAAAGTCACTCAGCTTCCTAGATCGCTTCTTGCCGCTATGGATTGCAGCTGCAATGGCAATTGGCCTCATTCTGGGCAAAATTGCACCATCATTTGTGAACTGGCTGGCAGAGGCAAAAATTGCGACAATTTCCGTACCAATCGCCATCGGCTTGCTGGTCAAGATGTACCCACCGCTCGCAAAGGTTCGATACGACAAAACGGGCGGAATTTTGACATCAAGGAAGCTGATGGGCATCACAGTCTTCCTCAATTGGATTCTCGGCCCCGCACTGATGTTCATCCTTGCCTGGATATTCCTCAGCGATAGTCCAGAACTGCGCACTGGCGTGATTATCGTCGGTCTCGCCCGCTGCATTGCAATGGTTTTGGTCTGGAACGACCTATCTTGCGGCGATACTGAAGTCGCTGCCGTACTGGTGGCCGTAAACTCGCTATTTCAAATTCTCATGTTCGGCGCTCTGGGGTGGTTCTACCTGCAGATTCTGCCCTCCTGGTTGGGACTGGAAACCACTTCCGCCACCTTTTCTTTTTGGGCAATCGCACTATCCGTAGTGGTATTCCTCGGTATTCCGCTTCTAGCTGGCGCAGCATCACGCATAGTTGGTGAACGCGCCCGTGGTCGCGACTGGTATGAAAATGACTACTTGCCCAAAATCTCACCATTGGCGCTTGCCGGCCTTCTATACACAATCGTGTTGCTCTTTGCACTTCAGTCACAGCAGATTCTTGAGAATCCCTGGACCGTTGCGAAAGTGGCGCTACCACTAGTGATCTACTTCCTCGCCATGTTCGCGATCGCTCTCACTTCGGCCAAGGCCGCGGGCATGAACTACGCAACCTCCGCATCGATTGCCTTTACGGCCGCCGGAAATAACTTCGAGTTGGCAATTGCGGTTGCGATTGGCACCTTCGGCCCATTGTCCCAGCAAGCACTTGCGGGAACGATTGGACCACTTATTGAAGTACCCGTACTCGTTGCACTTGTCTACGTCACCCGCTGGCTCGGGCCGCGCCTTTTCCCTATTGACCTTTCCGTACCGGACAAACTATAGAAAAAGGATTCTGAAATGAAGGAAATCCCGAAGGTACTTTTCATCTGCGTGGCAAATGCCGGTAAATCCCAGATGGCCGAGGCCATTGCGCGTGCAAAATATGCCACGCAGTTCATCGCCCTTTCAGCAGGAACGAACCCCAAAACTACTACCAATGCGCTTGCAGCCAAATCAGTTGCAGAAATCGGCGCCTCTATGGACAGTGCATCACCAAAGCCCATTGCCCCCACGATTCTCCGGACTGCAGATCGTGTTGTCATCATCGGCGATGCCGCTCATGTAGAGCTCCCCTCGGACGCTCAAGGCTCACTCGAGCGTTGGCTTACTGACGAGCCCTCAAAACGAGGCATCGACGGAAAAGAACGCATGGACCTGATTCGCGATGACCTCGAGCGCCGTATCGACGAGTTAGCTGTCGAACTCCGTTCCACTAAGAATCCCTAAGCGGCAGAATCCAACAAAAGCCGCCTTATCGCCAGCGTAAGCCACACGACTGCGCCGACGCCTGCGATGAGACCGAGGAGCAGGAACATCAGGCCGACTGCCCAGAGCCCGGTGGTGTCGTCGGTGCCGGCAATGATGCTCCAGCACAGGGCGTAGCCGGCGACGGCAGCCCACCAGGTGGGCAGCAGGTTCAGAGTTGGGGCGGGCACGCGCATCATGGCAGAGGCAGTGAGGATGACCATCGCAAAGCCGCTGCAGAAAACCTGCCACGGCGAGTAGTCGTATTCGCCCTCAAGTGTCCACGCGAGCGTACAAAAGCAGATTAGGAATGCTGCGACAAAGACGAAAATCGTGTGCCCAAATGCGATACGCTCGCCGTATTTTTTGGCCAACCATGCGGCACCCACCCATGCGAGAGCGGTGGGGATGGCAATGATTAATAGGTACGCGAGGAAGACGCCTGGCACCTCTGCCCAGGTGAAACTCGTCAGCATCGATGTCATGCCACCAGGTTACGCCTGCCTCTTAGCTTTTTGAGCGCGCTAGTTTCCCAGTAAAAACACAGACGAAACACCATGATTTACACATAGTCACTTAATGTATTGTCAGGTTCGGTTGCTACAACTAGAAAGTCGTTTTCAATACGCCGTTTGTAGAGAGTGCTTTTTACCAAAGAGCACCTCCCTATAAGTTGTAGTAAAGGAGAAATCCGGGGTGAATAAACCTACCCGAATCGTGGGGCTTGATATAGCGCGCTCACTCGCCATCATCGGCATGATCATTGTCCATATGGCCTCACTACTTTGGAGCACAAAGGTTGTGCTCTCTGGCCTACCCTCATCACTGTTCGCCATCATCGCCGGCGCCACAATGATGATCATCGGCCGTAATTACAGCAGCACTACCTTCTTGCGTCTAATCACCCGCGGTGCCCTGATCATTCTCATCGGCCTGGCACTATTGCCGGTCGGTGGAGAAATTCAGGTGGTCCTCGTCATCATGGGCCTGGTAATGATGCTGGTTTCCTGGATGCCAGCGCTCGGAACCTGGTGGCGAGTCGGCTTCTTCATCGCCGCAACCATCGCCGCCACAATCAAGTACGCGCCTATGACGCTGCCACAGATCTATCCGCTACTCGCGTGGATTGCATATTTCATCGGCGGCATGCTGCTTTACGACGTCTACTTGCGCGGTCGCCTGCAAAGCACTTCCACCTCTGAGACGAGCACTAATACTCGGTTGAGCTGGATTGTTACCGCTGTCAGCGTTGTCATCACTGCCGTCGGCATGTACTTCCGATTTGATCCCGAGATTGCTGGCTGGCTCCGTTTTACCGGACACACTGGCGTCTTCGGAGAAATCATTCTCTCCGTCGCAGTTGCCGCCATTGTGCTGCACTTGTGCCTTTTCGTAGGCGATCGCTTCCCAGCTGTGGTTTACCCATTCGCGGCTATGGGAACAATGTCGCTGACGATCTACATCCTGCACGTTCTCACCGCGTTTTATTGGCAGCAGAATGTTGCATTGCATTCCACGTTGTCTGCAGCAGGTTTCATCGTATTCTTCCTCGTCATCGCTAGCCTCTGGAAGAAATTTGTCGGACAGGGCCCTGCCGAAAAACTCGTTGCCACCGCAATCAAGGGCATTGTTCCTTCTGGGAAAGGGAAATAACCGTGAAGAAAACATCTTTTTCCATCGCAGCAATTGTTAGCAGCCCCCTGCTTCTATCTGCGACTCCAGCTCTTGCATTGGAAAACGGCGAACCCGCACCCGCCAATGCTGAAAGCAGTTCTGTGGCCGCGCTAAAGATTGGCAAAATCGGTAATTTCGGTGACTGCACCGGCACGCTGGTTGCCGACCAGTGGGTGCTCACCGCACGCCACTGCCTGGAGTCTGTGAACAACGAAGGGACCCAGGCCCGCATCGGTGGAAAGGTCTACGATGCCGATTCTTGGGCGCTTTCTCCAATGTCTGATGCGGGATTGCTTCACCTGACCGAAAAGGTCACCGACGCAACCCCTGCGAAGGTCTCCCGCGATATCCCCACACCTGGACAGACGGGAACTCTCTACGGCTGGAGCAGCAGCTCGTCCATGGCACGATCCGGGCAGCTTCCGATGACCAAGATGGTCGTCAATGAGCTGCTGGGCGGCGGGCCGACTGAAGGAACTCCAGGTGAGGCTGCGCCTGGTGGTGCTGTTCCGGGTGACGCTACTCCAGGCGAAGCTGTTCCGGGTGAGGCTATTCCGGGCGGCGCTGTTCCGGGTGACGCTGTTCCGGGTGACGCTATGGAATCAATGGAGATGCAGCCAGGAGCTGCCATGCCAGATGACTCCAAAACCGAGTCGATTCCGGCAGGGACAGAAAGTATCCCAGCCGACGCTGCCATGATGCCAATGATTCAAAGCGCCATCCTGGACGCACATTCCGTTTCTGGCGCGGGTATGCAGGGAGGCGACTCCGGTGGTCCATTCTTCGTTGACGGAGAGCTCGCTGGTCTCGCTACCGCCGGAACCTCCAATGGCGACCCTGACCTGCCCTCCCCCAGCGCAGCTATCACTACCCTCGCTGGCACTGCTGACTGGATCGATGACATCACCTCCGGCCGTGACACAGAAAGTGTGCTAACTGCGGAGAACACTCCTGCTCCGCCAAAGACCATTCAGACCAGCGGTGATCACATGTGGGCCTACCTCGCCATCGCATGCGCTGGCGTGGTTATCGCAGCGGCTTGGTCGCGCATTAGGAATGGGCGACAGTAAAACCGTCTGACCTCAACCAAAACCACCTCCCAGAATGAACTGGGTAGGTGGTTTTTTGATGCGACGGTTCATCCCCTGGTTCCAAAAGCTTCTCATCCCCGCACCGATTACTGCGGGCTTGCTCGGCTTGCTGCTAGGCCCCAACGCTTTGGGAATAATCCAGTTCAGCGAGCATTTCGGCGACTACGCGACCATTCTCATCGCGGCAGTCTTCGGTGCCCTGCCATTCACAATGGATTTCGATGCCAAGGTGCGCCAGCGCGCGCGAACGATGTGGTCCTATTCCGTAGGCATGTACCTGGCGCAGTGGGGATTCTTCGCGCTACTCGGCGTGATAATTTTTGCCCCACTGTTCAACACGCCGGACTGGTGTGGCTATTCGGTGGAGTAGCGCTTATCGGTGGGCTAGTCCTGTTGATTCTGCCGATGATCATGCTGAAGAAATCGAAAGCCAGGGCTTCGTAGAGTTCTTTATAGAGGGCGGGGACAGGAAAAGTTTTCTCCCGCCCTCTACTGTTGCGACCCCACAGTGGACTGACCAGGCCCGTCTGCCAGCTATTTTCTAGCGCTGCGCTCACTTATCGATGCATGATTCACCTATCGATGCGCTCCAGCATGGCCATAAGTGAATAACTCATCGATATGTGAAACTGAAAGCCAGCAGCGCGTACATGAGTTGAGGTGAATCGACCGGAATCAACCCAGGACCCCCTCAAGCTAAGTACCTTCATGCCGACTAATCGAGCAGCGCCTCACACCGCATTTCTGATGGCCGCCCCTTTAATGCCCGGTTGTGCAGTGCGCGAGTTCGTCAGACCCAACGGCTACCCAACGACTTACCCCCCCCCAAAAAAAACGGTGAAAAACGGTGATTTGGCCCCAGAATAAAGAAGACCCCTACAGGCGTTGCACCGGTAGGGGTCTCTTCTTAGTGGCGGGGGCAGGATTCGAACCTACGACCTCTGGGTTATGAGCCCAGCGAGCTACCGAGCTGCTCCACCCCGCGTCAACTGTCCCGGCTTTTACAAGCACTCACAGCGGGCGCTGGTCTCTCTGACCAACGAGAAGTAACTGTAGCACGACGCTCCCAACAAAGACCAATCCCCAGGTCATAGCCAATTTCGCTACAACCTAGGGAGTCTTCGGACCATAGAAACCTATGATTCTCGGTTAACTACTCGTTGCACGTCTTACTGGCCGTTGGCCTTCTGGTAGTCAGCGGCAGCGCGGTCGAGCTCGGCAAGTGCCTGGCCCTGTGCCGCGTAGTCACCGTTCTTCTGAGCGTCGTTAAGCTTTTGCAGTGCGTCGGAGATACGGCGAGCGGCGTCGTCACGCGCGGCGACATCAACCTTGCGCTCTTCCTTCGGTGCCTCGTCGTCGGACTCAGCGTCGGCGGCATCCTTGTCCTTATCCGCCGACTGCTCCTCAGTCTCTTCCTCACCGCGGACCTTAGTCGCGGCGGAAGCATCGATACCGACCTGACTCAGAGCCTCAGTGACCGTGGCGCCGTAGCCCACCTGACCGCGGTAAGCGACGAGAATACGCAGCAGCTTCGGGAATGCGGTCTCCTGGCCCTTGCGCTGGGTGTAGACCGGTTCGACGTAGAGAATCTCGCCATCGCCGACCGGCAGCGTCAGCAGGTTACCGTTGGTGACCACGTTCGTGCCCTCGAGCAGAGTACGGTCCTGGGCGACCTCATCTGCGGACATCATCGTGTCCTGCGCCTGACGCGGACCCATGGTCTGGGTGTTGGTCGGCAGGGCACGGATGGTGATCTGACCGTACGTCTCCGGATCGGAGGAAGCGCTCATCTGGGCGGCGAGGAACTCGCGCTCCAGACCGCGGAAGGCGGAAATCAGCTGGAAGCTCGGCTTTCCGGTCTTCGGATCGGAAGCGACAACGTAGTACGGCGGCTGGGAGAGGTTCTGCTCTTCCGGCGCGGTCGGATCGGACGGGACGGACCAGAAGGAGTCATTGGCGAAGAACACGCCCGGATCGCTGACGTGGTACTTGGCCATCAGCTCACGCTGAACCTTAAACAAGTCCTCCGGGTAGCGCAGGTGCTCCTGCAGCTCCTCGGAAATCTCCGACTTTGGCTTCACCACATCCGGGAAGACACCCTCCCAGGCCTTGAGCACCGGATCCTTCTCATCGAACTCGTAGAGCTCAACGGTGCCATCGTAGGCATCGACGGTCGCCTTGACCGAGTTGCGGATGTAGCTGACCTCGCTGTTCGGCAGCGGGCGTGGAGTGCCATCCGGGTTAATGGAGTCCTGCGTGGTCTCCTGGAGGCTCATGCGCTGGGAGTACGGCATCTTGGCCAGCGTGGTGTAGCCGTCGACAATCCACTTCATACGGCCATCGACTACAGCCGGGTAGGTCTTGGTGTCAGTAGTCAGCCACGGGGCGACCTTCTGAACACGGTCACGCGGATCGCGGTTGTAGATGATCTTGGAGTCCGGCCCAATGCGGTCGGACAGCAGGATGTTGAGCTCCTGGTAACGGGTGGCGAAAATCATGCGGCTGGCAAGTCCGCCTACGCCAACACCGCCCTCACCGTCGTAGGTGAAGTTACGGCCGTCGGCATCGTACTCATAGTCCTTGCCGTCACCGTTACCGCCAACAATCGCGTAGTCGGCATCGCTGTTGGCGATAACCGGGCCGTAGTAGATACGCGGCTGCTTCAGGTTCAGGTTCATGCCGTTCGGGTCCTCGGACTCGAACAGGTCAGCCACGGTGTACAGCGGGTAACCGCCGCGGGCGGAACCGGACTCGGAGGCAACCTCGTCGACCTTATTAGCCGGCGCAGCAACGAAACCATTGCCGTGGGTGTAGACCGTGTGACGGTTGATCCAGTCAGTCTGGTTACCCTGCAGCGTCTGCGGGTTCAGTTCACGAGCAGCGACGATGAAGTCACGGGACGCGCCATCGATCTGGTAGCGGTCAATGGCAAGCGGATCGGAGAAACCATAGAAGTTCTTCAGCTGACGCTGCTGCGTGAAGGTACGTGGCAGCACTTCCGGATCCAGGATTCGGATATTGGCCAGAGTAGCGGCATCGCGGGAAATCGAGTCCGCACCTTCCTTCGCGGCTTCCTTATCGCCTTCCTTTTCAGCCGGAACGCCCCAGTCGCGCTCGACCTTCACCTTGTCGTCGGTAAGCCCGTAGTGGTAGCGCGTCGATTCAATATTGCGCGCAATGTATTCGCGTTCCTTGGAAGCGCGGTTCGGGTTAACTGAGAACTGCTCAACTGCCATCGGCCAGGCCACGCCAATCAGACCTGCGGAAACCAACATCAGCACGGTGGCAAACGCCGGGATCGAAAGATTGCGCAGGAAAATGGCCGCGAAGAATGCAGCGGCCACGACGATTGCGATGACCAGCAGCGTAATCTTCGCCGGCAGCAGCGCATTGATATCGGTGTAGGAACCACCGGTGAAGGTCTTCTGCTTGTTATTCAGCAGCTCATAGCGGTCCAGCCAGTAAGACACAGCCTTGAGCAGCATGAAAACACCGGCCCAGCACGCCAACTGCGCACGAGCCGCATTGGAAACGCGGGTCTTCTCCCCTGTAGTCGGGTTACCTGGGCGGATGCCACCAAGGAAGTAATGCGTCACCAGCGACAGCAGGAACGCAATAACTACCAGGACAACCAGCGTCGAAACGATGTACGACCACAGCGGCAACTGGAATGCGTAGAAGCCCAAGTCCTTGCCATACTGCGGGTCAGTCTCACCGAAGGACTGCCGGTTTAAGAACAGCTGCACCGTCTGCCAATTACCCTGCCCCACAAGGCCACCGAGTACGCCGAATACAACGGGCAGCGTGGTGAACATCGACTTCGAACCGGATTCAGCCATCCGTCGGTACACTGCCTGCGGGCTGCGTGGATCCGTCAGTCCGAGGTCGACGGGCCGCGAGCGCCACGCCAGCCACATAGATAGAAATGTCAGTGCGCCCGCTATCAGGCCTACAGTGATAAACAGGACGATACGAGTGAGCCACGTGGTGGCGAATACCCCTCGATACCCCACTTCACCGAACCACTGAAAGTCCGTATAAAAATTGACGGCGATTGGAATAACAAAGGTCAGCGCGGCAATCACCAACACGGTAATTGCCAGCCCCCCCGGTCGGCCACCCGCCGATCGTCTCGGTCGAGTCTGGTTTAGAGACAACGTCTCTCCTGTTCGAGTTGAGCTTGACTTGCCAGCGAGCTGGTAAGTCGGTCGTACGCTTATCTGTCATCTACTCTAAATAAAGTTCCTAACATTTGACTAAGGATGCTGTTAATACAGCGTTGCCAGGAAAGGGGCGTCGTCAAGCGTCATGAGCGAAAACAACGGCACTCAGACTCATCTCAGCCAGCAGGCACTCAATCGCGCCGTGCGCGAAGCTGTCGAATACGTCCACGCCGAAGGTTGGGACCGCGCTCCGAGCCTCTTCGCCCTCGTCCCCACCGCCGCGCTTGCTGACGTGCTTGCCGACGAGCTGATTGACAGCGCCCCATTGACTGTCGTTGCGCAGGAACCTCTCCCCGAGGGAATTGAAGGTGGTAGCCCTGAGTTGGCGGACTTTATCGCTCGGACATCCTGGCCGGCAGGTGTCGTCGGTGCCGTGTTAGCGCAGGAAATTATGGTCATCGCCCCGGAGCAGGCAGACAGCTTTGAGGGCGCGTCCCTGGACGAGGTGCGGGCACAGGCGGATGGTGAGGCGGCTCGTCAGGCACGTCTTTTCAGTGGCGTTATCAGTGAAGGTCCACACCTAACGCTGATTCAGCCTCGCCCCACAGAGGCGGAACTGGATGAGCGTGGACCCTTTGCTGAAGATGAGATTGAGCTAAAAGATGGTTCTGGGGTAGCCGATGGTGTCATCGCTGCGTTGTATTCCACGTTCGGAAGCGCCTCATAAATCCACCTACCAGCGATAAGAGACAAAAAAGAGGCATTGAAAGCGCCGAATATCCATATAACTAGCTTATTCCGGTTGACATCGGGCTTAGAACCTAGTTGTATAACAAAGTGATAAAGGCGCGTCTCTAAGTATCCGCTCAGGGTTCTGTCGGACTTGGTTCTGTCGGACTTGGTTCTTCCAGGGACGGTCTGTGGCGAAGAAATCGCGAGTGTAGCGCGAGTTTTTCCTTCTATAGGTTTTCAACTAAGAGGTTTTTAATTATGAAGAACAACGTTGTTCGCCGTGCAGCAGCCTCGGCAGCTGCAGCTTCTGCGCTGGCAGCCTCCCTCCTGACCGGTGGTGTTGCCAACGCTCTTCCTACTGGTAACTACGTTGCCTTCGGCGATTCCTTCGCTGCTAACCCGGGTCAGTCCGACCCGGCCGTACCGGGCCGTGGTGGCTGCCCGATTTCGGTCTCGAACATCGGCTCTCACGTTGCTCGTGAGACTGGCCTTGAACTGCACGACTACTCCTGCAACGGCACTACCGCTTTCATGCCGACTCAGCCGCAGAAGTCCCTGATGGGCCAGGTTGACAACGCCATCGCTCAGGGCTCCCTCGGCCCGGCTACCCAGCTGGTAACCATCTACGTTGGCGCCAATGACGCGATGCAGGGCGCTGTGCTGCCAATGCCGGTTCAGGATGACCTGTACACCACCAACGTTGTGGCCGCTGTGGAGAAGATCAAGGCCGCTAACCCAACTGCTCGCGTCATGCTGATTGGCTACCCGGCTTTCACCTCTAATGACCCGACTCACTACGCTTGCCCGGTTAACGCCGCAGGTTTCGCACCGCACATTCCGGCTGCCGGCATGCACCACTTTGAGATGGCTCTGCAGAACCGCCAGATGCGCGCTGCCGCTGAATCCGGTATCGGTTTCGTCAACATGAAGGAAGTCACCAACATCGACGTCGCAATGTGTGGTCCGGACGGTGAGCGTCAGGTCTCCGCAATTCTGGATACCGATGTTGCTTCCTACAACATGACCAACCACCCGACCTTCCACGGTTCGGCAGTTGCTGGCACCACTATCGCCAACGTCTACAAGAGCACCTTCTAAGGTCTTTCGACGTCGCTCAGACGTCTTCAAGTACAACGAGAGAATCCCCGGCCATAATGACCGGGGATTTCTATTTGTGGAGCTGCCGAGAATTGAACTCGGGTCCACCGCCAACTCGCCAGGGCTTCTCCGTGCGCAGTTCGCACAATCGCCTCTACTCGACCCTTCGGCTCAGGCAAACATGTCCGAATGACGGGCCCAGCCGCAAGCAAGAAGATCCCCGATGAGCCTTACGGCACACCCATCGGGCGAGCCCTTTTAAGTCGATGCCAGGGTCCGGACCAAAGGGCAAGCCCGGCCTGACAGACACGCTAGTCGCTTAATTAGGCAGCGAGAGCGTAGTCGCGCTGAGTGTTCTCGGCGCTTAATCAGTTGCTACGACGCTTAACGGTGGTCTCTAGCCTGCACCGGCACGCTTCCCCTGGCTCACTGTACGGTGTCGAAACCATGTCAGCCCCATACAATGCCTTCGAGCACGGGAAAGTGCGTAGCACTCAAAGGATGTTCAAGGATAACGCTTTACGACGAGGAAAGTCAACAGACCTCGTCATACAGCCAGCAGCTCCCCACCCACATGTCAACTTAGAGTTGACACCATTGTCAACCAATGGTTGACTGCAGTCATGGATCCATTGACGACAATCCGTCACCGACTGCAAGCAACGAACATTGCCGAACAAGAACTTGAAGATGCCGTGGCGCAGGCTCGCGCAGCGGGCCATTCATGGGCAGAGATTGGAAATGTACTCAATATCTCCCGGCAAGCGGCATTCAAACGGTTCGGAAGTGTCCAAAACCCCGTTTCAGGAGAATTGATGACTGCCACAAAAACTACACATATCGCCGAACTCGGCGAAAAATTCCTTCGCCACATCATCAACGGTGAAGAAGCAGAAACCGTAAGCATGATCTCCCCAAAGCTCCGGAAGGATCTCCCCTGGTCCACTATCTACTCTGTCTGGGAAGATGTTCTCACCGAGACTGGGGCGTTCGAATCTTTCGACGACACCCAAGTCACCAGCCTCGGGGGAACCAGGACTAAGGAACCGACCTCGCAGAAACTCCTGTCGAAGATTCTCGGCACAAGTCTCGTCATCACCACCCTCAAACATGAGGCTGGCGAATGGATGGCTCGAGTTGCCTTTGACCGTCACGAAAACGTCATTGGCCTGCTCATCCTCCCAGTCGATGCGACTGAGTTCCCCTTCTAATAGAGCCCTTTCCTAATGAAGACCTCTTTTACCCCTTGATGCCCTTCACACGACGGCCCAGCGCACGAGTAGCTTCGCGCTCCTCCGTGCGGCGCTTGATGTCCTGGCGCTTGTCATAATCCTGCTTACCGCGGGCGAGTGCGAGCTCGACCTTCAAGCGGCCGTCGGTGAAATACAGCTTCAGGGGTACAAGCGTGTTGTTGCCATCGCGGACCTTGCCCCACAGGGTGTCAATCTCCTTGCGGTGCAACAACAGCTTGCGCGAGCGACGCGGTGAGTGATTAGTCCACGAACCGTAGGAGTACTCCGGGATATGCAGCCCGCGGAGCCACACTTCGCCGTCGTCGATGGTCGCGAAGGCGTCATTAAGCGATGCTTTGCCCTCGCGCAGCGCCTTGACCTCAGTGCCCACGAGAACGACACCGCATTCGTAGGTGTCCAGAATGTTGTAGTCATGGCGGGCACGACGATTGGTGGCCACCACCGCGTTGTTGGCGCTGACCTTTTCTTTCTTCGACTTCTTCTTGCCCATAACCTGATTAACTCTAGTCGAAGAAGGTGCACTACAGCTATTCCCTAGCTATTCCCTTAACTTTCCCTTATGCGCCTGCTCGCACCCGACATACATATGCCTCTGGCCTTTTACGTTGTGACGCAACTTACTTTCCCCTAACCTTTTACCAACGTCTAACACAGAGGGATTTATATATATGGGACAGTCAAAAACGTTGGAACCGGACAAAGCGCCACCGAAGCCAAAGGGGTTCCTAGCAACACTGGAACGTATCGGCAACGCACTGCCAAATCCATTTTGGCTATTCGTGATTCTTGCCGGTGTAGTCATCGTTTCTTCGTGGCTCGGTGAGGCTGCGGGTATGCAGGCCAAGGATCCCGCGTCGGGTGACATCATCGAGGTGGAAAGCCTTGCTACCGCAGAGTACCTGCAAAAGATGGTCTCTGAGGCGGTAACGAACTTCACGGACTTCGCACCAGTTGGCCTGATTCTGGTGTGCATGCTCGGTGTCGCAATTGCGGAGTACTCCGGTTACATCGGCTCGGCAATCCGCGCGGCAATTTCCAAGGTGCACTCCCCTGTCCTGCTGACATTCATTGTTGCACTGGCCGGCGTGACTGGTTCAATCGCTTCTGATGCCGTCTACGTGATTCTCATTCCGCTGGGTGCCGCCTCATTCGCCGCAGTTGGTCGTAACCCTATTGTCGGTGCGATGGTCGCCTTTGCCGCCTCGTCGGCCGGGTTCAATTCGTCACTGGTGCTCAACATCACCGATGTGCTGCTGGCAGGTATCTCCACGCATGCAGCGCACTTCGTGGATCCGGAATACGTAGTTTCACCGCTGGCCAACTACTTCTTCACTATGGCCTCGTCGATTGTGCTGGCTCTGATTATTACCGCCGTTACTGAACTGTTTATTACCAAGCACGTGGAGAAGACCGTCCACGACGACCACATTGACCACGATGCCGCGGAATTCACCAAACCGGGCGCTTCGGAGGAAGCTGCCGAGGAAAACGCCAAGAAGGAGGAGCGGAACACCGCATCTAGCAGCTCCAGCAATGGCCGCGACAAGCTAATCCTCAACGATGCCGAACGACGTGGCCTCCGCTACGGCAACATCGCCGCTGTCATCTTCCTGGCGCTTTGGTTCGCTGCCCTGTTCATCCCGGGTTCGCCTCTGCGCGGCGAAGGCGACGGCATCTTGAATTCCGTGCTGCTTACCGACGTCGTGGCGTCCATCGCCCTCTTCTTCGCAGTGGTCGGCATTGCGTACGGCATCGGTGCCAAAACCATCACCTCCTCAGCAGACGTGCCCGCCTTCATGGAACGCGGCCTGGGCACACTGACCACAATGATGGTGCTCTTCTTCGCCGTCTCGCAGTTCACGGCCTACTTCAAGTGGTCCAATATCGGCCAGTGGACCGCTATCAAGGGCTCCGAATTCCTGACCAAGGCGGATCTGCCGCCGCTGTTGCTCTTTGCTGCCTTCGTCCTGATGGTGGCTGTTCTCAACCTGCTGATTACCTCGGGCTCCGCACAGTGGGCTCTGATGGCGCCGGTCGTTGTGCCGATGCTGATGTACGTCAACGTCTCTCCAGAGGTCTCCCAGCAGCTATTCCGTATTGGTGACTCCCCGACCAACATC
Source organism: Corynebacterium sp. HMSC14H10 (assembly GCF_001807105.1). Classification (NCBI taxonomy): domain Bacteria; kingdom Bacillati; phylum Actinomycetota; class Actinomycetes; order Mycobacteriales; family Corynebacteriaceae; genus Corynebacterium; species Corynebacterium sp. HMSC14H10. The sequence goes on from NZ_KV787410.1 coordinate 32,355, forward strand.
ATTACGCCGATGTCGCCGTACTTTGCGCTGGCGCTGACTTTCCTGCAGAAGTACTACAAGCCTGCGGGTGTCGGCACGCTGATGTCGCTGGCTATCCCGTACTCGCTGTGCATGATGGTGGGCTGGTTCCTATTCTTCGTCCTCTGGTATCTCGCGGGCATTCCGCTGGGGCCGGGGGTTCCGGTGCGTTAACTCACAGCCACTAGGAGATTGAGGGATTGGTCGAATTTTTCGCCCAATCCCTCACTTATTTGTGGCACCCGGGCTTAATATTGCGTACGGTCGCCACCACAACGGGCGTCGTAAAGCGAAAACGTACACACATTGAGCACACACTGAGACGCGGATATAACCTATGCCAACAAAGCACCTAAAATTTACGGGATCGACCGGCGAGACTCTGGCTGCATCAATTGATTTGCCGGACGGTCAGCCACGCGCGTGGGCGCTATTTGGTCATTGCTTCACGTGTAATCGGATGGTGCCCGGCGCGTCACGCACCTGCAAGGCGCTGGCGAAGAAGGGCATTGCGGCATTCCGGTTCGACTTCACTGGCCTCGGGCAGTCCACTGGTGATTTCGGTGAGACGACGTTCCAGACCAACATCGATGACCTTAAGGCCGCCTACGAGTTCATGGAGGCAGAATTTGAGGCCCCCTCGCTACTGATTGGGCACTCGCTCGGTGGCGCAGCGGCGCTGAACGCCGGCCACGATATGCCGAAAATCAAGGCGGTAGCGACAATCGGTGCACCCTTCGATCCGGCACACTCGATTGTGCGCATCGCCGGTGACATTTCGACGGTCGATGAGCACGGCACGCAGGTTCTGCAGATTGAAGGTCGTGGCATTCCCATCTCCCGTGAGTTCTTGGAAGTGTTGGCGGACTACAACCCGGAGGTTTATCTCAGCCAGCTGCGCAAGCCACTGCTTATTCTGCACTCCCCGACCGACCAGACTGTTGGTATCGATAGCGCCCAGAAGATTTTCCAGGTCTCTCGCTATCCAAAATCCCTGATGAGCTTGGATCGCGCAGACCACTTGCTCACTCGCGCTAAGTCCGCCGCGCGCGCTGCTGACCTGATTTATGCGTGGGCGGATAGCTATCTTCCGGAGGCTGAATAGCCCTGTTATCATTAGGGGTTATGGACACAACTGAACACTCTGGCCACTCACACGGCCACGGTCATTCACACGGTCATTCACACGGCCATGACCACGCTCATATTGACCCCGCGAATACTCCTGCCCGTCGCCTGCTCGCAGCTGCGGGTCTAACTCTTGTCGTATTTCTCGCCGAGCTCATCGGCGGCTTGGTCTCGGGTTCACTGGCGCTGCTGGCAGATGCCGGCCATATGGTGACGGACTCCGCAGGCCTGCTTATGGCAGTTGCCGGTTTGGCTATCGCCCAGCGCGGAGCCAATCACCGCGCGACGTACGGGTACCGTCGTGTTGAGGTTCTGACTGCTCTCGTCAACGGTCTGACAGTTTTCATCATTGCCGCTGTGATTCTCTGGGGCGCAATCCGGCGATTCGGGTCAGTGGAGCAATCTGAGATTCAAACCACGTCGATGCTCATCATCGCAGTCATCGGCCTGCTCACCAATGTGATTGCGGCGTTTCTGCTCGCCGGCGCTGCCAAGGAAAGCGTCAACGTCCGCGGCGCGTATCTGCACGTGCTTGTCGACGCCGCTGGTTCGGTCGCCGTCATTATCTCCGCTATCGCTATCGCATACACCGGCTGGACTGCCATCGACTCGGTGGTCTCTATCGTGATTGCGCTCTTCATCGTCCCCCGAGCCGCCGTTCTGGTGCGCGACTGTCTCCACGTGTTGCTGGAGTACACCCCGAAGGGCGTCGACACTGAGAGAATCACTGCTGACCTGTCTGACTTGGACGGAGTGGTCGATGTCCACGATCTCCACGTCTGGTCCCTCAACGGCAGCGACCTACTGGCATCTGTCCATCTCGTGCGCTGCGACACGCTCCCCAACGGCGACGAGCACGCATTGCTCGACCGCGCGCAGGCACTGCTTCACGACGTCCACGGGATTGAACACGCCACGGTGCAAATTGAAAGAACCGGGCACGCTGACCACGAGTACCCGGCTCATACCTAAAATGTTCGGCTAGTAGCTGAAGTAAGATGCTAGCCCTCGAGCTGCTCCCCTAGCTCCAGCCACTCCATCTCCAGCTCTGCCTTCTGCTCAACCACCTCCGCAGCACGGCGATCGAGGTCCGCCAGCTTTTGTGTGTCCAAGTTGGCTACATCAGCACTCGCTTCCGCCATCTGCGCATGCAGTTCACTTTCTTGCTGGCTGAGCTTCGCCATCTTCCGCTCCAGAGCACTCATCTTCTTCTGGACAGCATGAGCTTCCGCAGCCGAGAGCTTCGAGGTATCCTCCTCTGAAGCTGCGCCACGGGTCTGCGGACTACCGGCATTTGCTTGAGAGGCACCACCACTAGCGGCCGAGTCAGCCAGCTGTGCGCGACGCTGGAGGTACTGACTAATCCCGCCTGGCAAGTTCGTCAGCTCGCCATCGCCGAAGAGGGCCCAGGTCGAGTCGGCAATACGCTCAATCAGGTAGCGGTCGTGCGAGATGACCACCAACGTGCCCGGCCAATTGTCCAGCAGGTCTTCCAATTCCTGCAGCGTGTCAATATCCAGGTCATTCGTCGGCTCGTCGAGCAGCAGGAAGTTCGGCTCACTCATCAACACGCGTGTGAGTTGCAAGCGGCGACGCTCACCGCCGGAGAGGTCTGCGATTGGGGTGCGCTGCCGCTTCGGGGAAAAACCCAGTCGCTCCGCCAGTTGCGAGGCGCTAATCTGCTTCTTGCCCAGGTCAATGTAGGTCGCCACGTCCTCCACAGCGTCGAGCACACGCATATCCAGCGGCAGATCATCGAGCTCCTGTCGCAGCCAACCCAGACGCACCGTCTTGCCCTCAATCCGCTTGCCATCGCTTAAGGGGTAGTCTCCCGCCAATGCGCGCAACAAAGTCGTCTTACCCGAGCCGTTGACACCGACCAGGCCAATGCGCTCGCCGGGGGCCAGACGCCACGTGACGTCGTTAAGCAATTCCCTACCATCGGGCGTTTCCAGGGACGCATGCTCTAGCTCTACGACCACCTTGCCCTGTCGACGCTGCGAAAACGCCATCAACTCCACGGAATCACGCGGCGCCGGGACATCGGCGATGAGAGCCTCAGCTGCTTCGATGCGGTAGCGAGGCTTCGAGGTGCGGGCCGGCGCACCCCGGCGCAACCACGCGAGTTCCTTACGCGCAAGGTTCTGGCGACGCTGCTCGGCGGCATCGGCTTGGCGCGCACGCTCGGCACGCGCGAACGTCCAGTCGTTGTAACCGCCATCGTAAAAATCGACGGTGCCATCGTGGACTTCCCACGTCTTCGTGGCAACGGTATCCAGGAACCAACGATCGTGCGTGACGACGACCAGGGCTGCCCGGCGCGAAAGAACATGATCGGCCAACCACTGCACACCCTCAATATCGAGGTGGTTCGTTGGCTCATCGAGAATGAGCAGATCCAGATCTCGGACCAGCGCGGCCGCCAGGTTAACGCGACGGCGCTCACCACCGGAGAGATTGGCGACCTTGGTATCCATACCGAGGTCATTGATACCGATGCCATCGAGGACCTCGCGGATGGAAGCGTTACCCGCCCACTCGTGTTCAGCGAGTCCCAGCGGTGCAATGACGCACTCAAACACGGTGGAATTCGGGTCGAGCTCGGCGCCCTGGGTGACATGCGCCATGGCCATGTCGTTGGCTCGCGAAATACGTCCGGAGTCCGCTGGCTCCACGCCTGCCAGAATCTTCAGCAGTGTGGACTTGCCGCCACCGTTCAAACCGACAACACCGATGCGGTCGCCCTCTTGAACACCGAGGCTGACGCCGTCGAGCAGAGTCTTGAGCCCGAAGGACTTAGAAATATTCTCGCAATTAATCAGATTCGCCATGATGAGTATTTATTGTGCCCCATTCGACGTTGCCAAGCACACGCCGGACATACCAGGCCACCGGCAGCTCATCGAACTGCTCTCGGGTTACCCATTTAAATTCCGGATGCTCGCCGCTGAGCTGGACATTCTGCGTGTCGTCGGCCTCGCGTACTAGAAAGGTCACCGTGTGGAAGCGGAAATTCTCCCCGCCCATATCCGGATTGGAATAGTGGGCAAATTCGCTGACCTCCGCTGCGCGCAGGCCGGCCTCTTCACGCAGTTCGCGCACAGCGGCCTCCGCGGGCTCCTCCCCCGCGTCGAGCTTGCCACCGGGCAAATCCCACTGGCCCCCGAGGAAGCCCTCGTATTCACGCAGCAGAAGCAGCAAGCGGTCACTTCGGAAAACTATGCAGTTGCACACCCAGCCGTCGTCGTCAGGCCAGAACTTAGTCCAAGCCAGGTCGCGCGGTTCGCGCCGGCCGATTTCGGCCCTGCTGGGGTTGCCGTCACGGTGCATGGGGGAAAGATCGCCTGTCCTTTGTTAAAAGCGCTGGTCTCGTGAGACCTCAGCGAGGCGAACGAAATCGGCAATTTCGAGCTTCTCTCCTCGCTGCTTGGGGTCAATCCCCGCTGCTATAAGCGCCTCTTCGGCTGCGGCGCCAGATCCGTAAATCCCCGATAGGGCCGCACGGAGGGTCTTGCGGCGTTGCGCAAAAGCAGCGTCGATAAGCGGGAAAAGGCGCGCGCGGAATTGCGGCGAAATCTCCCACGGAGCCTCGGGGGCATCGGCGGCATTGGAGTTCTCAGGAGCGTCGGAGCGGGCGTAGCAGTCAATGCGCACAAGCCCGGAATCAACCTTCGGGACCGGCCAAAAGACGTGCGGACCAATGGCACCGGCGCGACGCACTGTGCCGTAGTAGGCGGCCTTGACGCTGGGGACGCCGTAGATCTTGGAGCCCGGCTGAGCCGCCAGCCGGTCAGCGACCTCGGACTGCACCATCACGAGCACACGGCGGATGGTGGGGAGCTCGGCAAGCATGTGCAGCAGCACCGGTACCGAAACGTTGTATGGCAGATTGGCCACCAGCGCATCTGGGGCGGTCTGAAAGTCCTCGCGGCTGACCTTCAGCGCATCTTTCTCAATGAGCTCGAGTTCACAGCCCTCGGCGCGCTCAGCAACCGTCTGGGGCAGACGCGCCGCCAGCCGCGGATCGATTTCAACAGCCGCGGCGCGGCCGCAGTGTTCGAGCAGCCCGAGGGTCAGCGAGCCCAAGCCGGGGCCAACCTCAACAGGGTAGGAATCCTCCGGCAAATCCGCCGCAGCGACAATTCGACGCACGGTGTTGGCGTCGTGGACGAAGTTCTGCCCCAATTTCTTCGTCGGGACAATATCCAATTGCGCCGCCAAGTCGCGTACTTCGACCGGCCCCAAGAAAGAAACTTCTGCTTTAGTCACAGTTAGATACTACGGGGTCAACACAAAAAATAGGCTTAGCTCGTTCTGTCTAGACGGAACTAGCTTTAACGAAGACCCATGGAAGCGGTACAAGCGGGCCATGCGCCCCAACCCTGACCAGCCTGGACGCGCTCAGCGACAGCAATCTGCTGCTCGCGGGAAGCCTGCGATGCACGCGGTGCATACTCAGTACCACCGTAAGCTGCCCAGGTGGAATCGGTGAACTGCAGACCACCGGAGAAACCGTTACCGGTATCGATAGCCCAGTCGCCGCCGGACTCACACTGAGCCAGCTGATCCCACACGCCGTAGCCGGCAGCCGGAGCTGCAATGCGGGACTTAGTGCCCTGGCGGATAGTGGAGATACCCGGAGCCTTTAGCTCCTTTTCTTCCAGGACCTCGCGTCCGAGCTCTTCACCATCGCGAGAGGTGACCTTGACCTGACGCTCTACCTGGCCCGGTTCACCTTCCTGCTCAACGATGCGCTCATCTTCGAACATCGAATCATCTTCAATGATGTTCTCGTGAGCTGGAATCTCCTCAGTCTCGGTGATGGTCTTATCAATCAGACGAGACAGAGCGATGCGCATCCCCTCGGTGACCGGAGCATCCAGACCCGGCTCGACGGTGTCATCTTCACGCAGTTCAATGCCACGCTGAGCCAGCACATCTCCGACGGTCATAGCCGGGACGGTCAGGTCGATGTCCTTGGCATCGTCGTGAAGCACAATATTCTTGGCACGAACGACGTCGAGTTCGACCCCCTTAGCGGAAATCTCGCCCTTTTCGACCTCTACCTTGTCCTTATCGGAGATGAGCCCCTGCTTCTTCAGACCTTCAATCAGCTCATCGGTAGTGATGGCATTGGTCTTGTGCTCCTGCGGCTTGCCATCGACAATCATCGTGACCGGCTTGGCAGAGCGGTAGACCAGCTTGCCGCCGTCCGTGAGATCGCCCTGACGCTGAACCAGGTCTCCGCCGGTGGTTTCGACACCAGCCTTCTCTAGAATGGCCTTGTCATCCTTGGACCAGGTTGCAATTTGCTCGACCTTGCCGTCAATTTCGACGGTGATGGTGTCGTAGTTGGATGCTGCGACAGTGCCACCCAGAGCAACAGCAGCGACCAGACCGCCAGCAGCGATCTTGGACGAAGTGGAGACTCCGTCGTTAGCACGATTGAGATGACGCTTCTTCGCAGCACTCACGGGGTTCGTCACAGCCTTTCGGAGGATGGGCAGCTATCAGATGAAAGAAATACAGTTTGTAACAGTACGGTAAAGATTCAGTGTTGTCTAAAATATATCGATAAAAGTGACGGGAAATACAACAAACCGCCCCGGCTGCATTTCCACAGCTCAGGGCGGCAATACGTCGGCACGTGCTTAAATGCCGTACACCCGACGTGCGTTATCCGTCAAAATCTGCGCCATCTCCTCCGCCCCGATTTCTCGGGCCGCAGCCATCGCACGCGCCTGATGACCGATAAAAGTTGACTCATTGCGCGCACCTCGGAACGGCTCCGCGGTCATGTACGGAGCATCGGTTTCCACCAGCAGCTGCTCCGCCGGCGCCTCAGCCACAGCCTGCCGCAGGTAATCATTGCGTTTGAAGGTCACGTTTCCGGTAAAGCTCAGCAGGTAACCGCGCGCAATGGCCTCGCGGGCAACCTCAATGGGCGAGGAGAAGCAGTGCAAAATGACCGTATTGTCATAGCCGTCCAACGCCGCCATCAGATCTTCATCGGCGTCGCGGTTATGAATCATCAACGGCTTGCCGACGGTTGCTGCGAGCTCCATATGCCACTGCAACGCAGCCAGCTGTTCGCTCTTCGACGCGCAGCCGTCGAGAGAATCCAACCAGTACCAATCCAATCCCGTCTCCCCCACGGCCACAACCCTGGGGTCGGCAGCCATGTCGGTCAGACGGGTCTTGGCGTCGTCGTCAAGCTCGTGTGCGCGCGTCGGATGGATGGCGGCGGCGGCCCAGACGTTGGGGTGCGCGTGTGCGGCGGTAAAGGCCAGTTCGGTTTCCGGCATGCCATCGCCGACCGTGCAAACTCCGACGACGCCCGCTGCGGCGGCACGGTCCATGAGAGCCGCAATCTCCTCCGGAGTTTGCGCCCCGCAGGACGCGAGATGCGTGTGGGCGTCAAACAGCGGAGTGAGATACTCCGCGGGTTCTGCAATTTTGCGTTTGCGCTTTCCCATTCTTCTACTGCGCCCCTACTTCACCTGTGCCCACTCAGGGCCGTGCTCAGCCAACTCAGAGTCGAGCTTGGAGAAAATCGGCTTCGGCTTGGCAAGCTGCGTACCCGGCTCAATGTCGAAGCGATGCCAGGCGGCCTTCTGATTGACGTAGTCACCAGTGATGATTGGGTAGCTCCTGCCCTCTGCCGGCAGGTCTGCGCCGACCGGTTCGACCGGCATGTCGTCCTCGACTTCCTGGACTTCCGGCATTGCGGCCCAGATGCCCTCGCCGCCCAGGGTCTCGAAGACCTTCTGCGCGCTTTCCGGCAGGTACGGGGTCAGCAGGACATTGGCGTCGCTGACTACCTGCAGCGCTGTCCACAACACAGTGGCGAGACGCTCACGCTGGGACTCGTCCTTCGCCAGCTTCCACGGCTCCTGCGCAGCAATGTAGGCGTTCGCCTCCCCGACCAGGTGCATTGCGGCAGTGATACCAGCGCGGAAGCGGGACAGTGCGAGTGCGTCGCCGACCTCGGCGAAGGAACGCTCAGCCAGGTCGAGCAGTTCACGGTCAGCGTCAGTGAGTTCGCCCGGAGTTGGCACCTCACCGAAGTTCTTGAAAGCCATGGACACGGTGCGGTTGACCAGGTTGCCCCAGGAGTTGGCCAGCTCGTTATTCACACGGCGGACGAACTCATCCCAGGTGAAGTCGGTGTCCTGGTTCTCCGGGCCTGCCATTGCGATGAAGTAGCGCAGCGGATCCGGGCCGAACTCCGCTAGGAAGTCCTTCACATAGATGACAACGCCCTTGGAAGAGGAGAACTTCGAGCCTGACATGGTCAGGTACTCCGAGGAGACGACCTCCGTCGGCAGGTTCAACTCACCGAGCTCCCCGACCTCGCCCCCGCGGGAGCCCTCGCCACGGTAGCCCAGCAGCTCAGCCGGCCAAATCTGGGAGTGGAAAGTGATGTTGTCCTTGCCCATGAAGTAGTAAGACAGCGCCTCCGGGTCATTCCACCACTTACGCCACGCTTCCGGGTCGCCAATGCGCCAGGCCCACTCGATGGAAGCGGATAGGTAACCGACGACAGCGTCGAACCAAACGTAGAGTTTCTTGGTTCCGTTTTCCGACCAGCCCTCCAGCGGAATCGGAACACCCCAGTCAATGTCACGGCTCATTGCGCGTGGACGGATGTCCTTCAGGATGTTCAGGGAGAATTTCAGTACATTTGGGCGCCAGTCCTTGCGCTCTTGAAGCCACTCGGTCAAGGCCTCTGCCAGAGCCGGCAGGTCGAGCAGGAAGTGCTCAGTTTCAACGAACTTCGGGGTCTCGCCGTTGATTTTCGACACCGGATCGATCAGATCAGCCGGGTCAAGCTGGTTACCGCAGTTGTCACACTGGTCACCGCGGGCACCGGAAGCGCCACAAATTGGGCAGGTACCTTCGATGTAACGGTCCGGCAGCGTGCGACCGGTCGACGGGGAAATCGCACCCATCGTGGTCTGCTTGACCATATAGCCGTTTTCGTAGAGCCCACGGAAGAGCTCCTGGACAACCGCGTAGTGGTTGCGCGTGGTGGTGCGCGTAAACAGGTCGTAGGAAAGTCCCAGACCCGCGAGGTCCTGCACAATCTGGCGGTTGTAACGGTCGGCCAATTCCTGGACAGAAACGCCTTCCTTCTCCGCCTGCACAAGCAGTGGCGTGCCATGCTCATCAGTACCGGAGACCATCAGCACGTCATTGCCAATCATTCGCTGGTAGCGAGCGAAAACGTCCGAGGGGACACCGAAACCTGCAACATGGCCGATATGTCGCGGACCGTTAGCGTACGGCCACGCAACTGCTGTGAAAATGCGAGACATATCTAACAGGGTAATAGATGACCTACCATCACGATGAACTGTGCCCTCATGAAGTCTTCCAAGAACTGTCCCCTAGCGTCATCGCGCGCTCGCGCAGTCACTACGCTTATGTCCTATGTCCACTCGGTCCACCTCCTCCGACTCGGCCGCTGACTTCACTTCGCGCGCGACCACTGCGCTAGCTCGTCTTATCGCCGCCGGTCATCGCCCCGCCGCACTCGTCGGCTCCTGGTTCGGTTATCGCGCAGTTCTCGCCGCCAACGTCGAGCTCACCGCCTGCGATTCGACAGCGCTTTTCACCAGCCCCGGCTCCGATGCGTGGATATTTGGGTTCCGCCCCTACTCCGGCACCAGCGCGCATGGGACCGCTGGCTGCGTCGCATTGCTTGCCGACGACGGCACGTGGCATTTCGACGGCCCCGGCACCGGTGACCCCTCAAATCCGGATTTCCAAGCCCTTCAGGAGGCCATCACTTACTCGCACGAACACACGCGTGACGACGCACTCCCCGCGGCCACACCACTGGAGTGGGATCAAGGCGACCGAGAACGCCACCAGCTTGCAGTGGCGAACTGCAAGGAGGCAATTGCCGCGGGCGAGGTGTACCAAACCTGCATTTCCACACGCTTTCACGCGGAGCTGAATGCGGGATCGGGCACGAACGTCGATGTGGACAATGCTGCACTAGCCCACGCCGGCGCGTGGTTTTCCTCCCGCGTGGCGCGGTATCAGCCGGCTCGAGCGGCATTCTTGCCCGGCAACCTCGATGCTGGAATTCCAATTCTGGCCTCGCTGAGTCCTGAGGAGTTCCTCATCCGCGCTGGCACAAGCGTGACTGAAACTCCTATCAAAGGCACGATTCCCGCTGACCGGCCCCCGCATGAGCTGTTGCGCAGCGATAAGGATGTCGCCGAGAACATCATGATTGTCGACCTGGTGCGCCACGACCTCGGCCAGGTGGCCAAAACTGGCACTGTGAAGGTCACGGATCTGCTCAGTGTGCGTCCGGCACCGGGCGTGTGGCACCTGTTTTCCACAGTTTCCGCGGAACTTCCCGATCAGCTCAGCCACGCTGAGCTGATCGATGCCTGCTTCCCACCGGCCTCAGTCACCGGTACACCGAAGCTGCGAGCAATTGAGCTTCTGCGCGAGTGGGAACCCGAGCCCCGTGGCGCTCACTGTGGCGCGATTGGTGCGGCCCACGGGGATGCACTTGAGCTCAGTGTCGCCATTCGTACCGCTGAGTATGCAAAAGACCCGAACTCGGGGAGAGTTCGGGTCGAAGCTGGCATCGGCGGTGGCATCACCATCGGGTCTACGCCCGAGGGCGAATGGGCCGAGATTGAGGCCAAGGCCGCACCGCTGCTGTTGGAAAGCTAGTTGCGCAATTTACGAGCACGGCGGCGTTCGCGCTGTTCGGCCGCTTCCGCCAAGCGGCGCTCGCGAGCCATGCGCAGGGCAAACTGACGCTGTTCCTTGTCATCGAGGTACATCGGATCGTCGGAAAGCCCCTTAACCAGCGCCACCATCAGCGCCAAGATAACAATGACGAACGGGCTTGCCGCCAAAATGGTGATGTTCTGCAGGTTGGACAGGGCATCGCTGCCGCCGGTGACCAATAGGACAATCGCAATCAGAGCGGTGAAAATACCCCACATAGCAGTGACCGTGCGCGATGCTGTGAGTCGACCGAACTGGCTCATGGTGCCCATCACCGTGGAGGCGGAGTCCGCCGAGGTAATGAAGAAGGTAGCCAGCAGAACCATTGCGATGACGGAAGTAATCGCGCCACCCGGCAGGGATTCCAGCAGGTTGAACAGCTGGCTCTCAGCCGAGCCGTCGCCATAGATGGAAGCACCCTGCTGCTCACGAGTAATGGCGGTGCCGCCAAAGATGGAGAACCATACGGCAGAGACAATCGACGGAACTGCGACGACGGTGAAGACGAACTCACGGATAGTACGGCCGCGAGAAATACGTGCGATGAACATACCGACAAACGGCGACCATGAGATCCACCAGGCCCAGTAGAAAATTGTCCAGGAAGAGAGCCATTCACCGGCGGTGCCGTCAGCGGAAGCACTGGAGCGGGAGGCCATCTCAAAGAAGGAATCCAGGTAGCTGCCAATAGAGGTCGGAATCAGGTTCAGAATCACCACGGTAGGGCCGAGGACCAACACCAGCAGAGCCAGCAGACCTGCGGCAACCATGTTGAAGTTCGAGATGTACTGAATTCCCTTGCCCACGCCCGACAGTGCAGAGACCAAGAAGGCACAGCCCAGAACGAGAATAAGACCAATCCACAAAGGTGCGCCCTTGATGGCGTTGAACCCGTTGATTTCCAAACCGGCGGAAATCTGAAGTACGCCCACACCGAGAGAGGCTGCCGTACCGAAGACGGTGGCAAAAACCGCAAGCGCGTCGATAAGCTTGCCCAACCGCCCCTCAGCGCGACGCGCGCCGATGAGCGGGATGAACGCCGCCGAAATCAGCTGCTTTCGGCCGAGGCGGTAGGTCGAGTAAGCAATTGCGAGACCGACGATGGCGTAGAGCGACCACGGGTGCAGAGTCCAGTGGAACATCGTCGAAGCCATGGCGGTACCGACTTCCTTCGGCTGGTGGCCCGGCACGCCATCGCGATAGAAGGTCAGCGGCTCAGCGACACCGTAGAACATCAGACCGATGCCCATACCGGCGGCGAACATCATCGCAATCCAGCTAGGCGTGGAAAACTCTGGTTTCTCGTTGTCCTTGCCCAAGCGGATGTGACCGAACTTGGAAATCGCGATGGACACAATGAAGAAGACAAAGACGGTACTGGCCAAGATAAACAGCCAGCCGATGTTCTCCACGACCCAGTTCAGAGAGCTAGATGCAAACGTCGAGAAACTATCCGGCCACGCCAGGCCCCAGACGATGATTGCCAGAATTGCGACAACGGCGGGGATGGTAACCCCGAGGTTCACGGGAGCGTGAGAATCGTCGGCCCTGACTTCGCCGACGACTGACTCCCCTACTTCTTGTTGTATTTCATGCTCTGGTGGATTCGTCATTCCTCCACCATGTCCACCATTGACCTGGGATTTCAACTCAGGATGTGGATTCTCTCAGGTTTTCCTCATTTCCCGTCTGAATTACAAAACTCCCAATAACAGCGTTTACCCTGTTCACTGGCGTGCGCTGGAACATTTTCTGGCACAAAGTAACAATCGGCTAACGATTTCCCTCACGAGCAGCCAAAACCGCCTGATAGAGATCACGGTGCTTTGTCATTCCAGCCTCTGCCGCAACCTGCTTCGCGGCATCCTTCAGCCGCATGCCATCAGCCACAAGCTCCTCCACGCGGTCAACCAAGTCCTCCGTGGATACCTCCGTCGCCTGCTGCCCCGCGCCCTCAATCACCACCGTAATTTCGCCGCGGACACCTTCCTCCGCCCACGCAGCCAGCTCTCCCAGCGTCGCACGGCGAGTCTCTTCAAAACGCTTGGTCAGCTCACGGCTTACCGACGCGCGCCGCTCCTCACCCAAAATCTCCGCGGCATCGGCCAACGTAACAGCCAACCGATGCGGCGACTCAAAGAAACAACAGGCCCGCTTCTCTGTCTTCAGTGATTCCAGCCAGATCCGGCGCGCCCCCTGTTTACGAGGTGCAAAACCATCGAAGCAAAAGTGGCCGACGCCCAACCCGCTGAGAGCCAATGCGGTAGTCACCGCGCTCGGCCCCGGTACGCAGGACACGGGCACGCCCGCGTCGTGAGCAGCCGCCACCACAGCCAGGCCAGGATCCGACACCACCGGCATCCCCGCATCGGTCACCACAATGACTTTCTGTCCCGCCTTCGCCGCCTGAATCAGCGACTCAGTGCGGCTCTCTTCGTTGTGATCGAAGTTTGAAACAAACTTCCCCTTGGGGGAAATGCCCAGCGCTGTGGCCAGGTTGCGTGCTCGCCTGGTGTCTTCCGCGGCGATGATATCGGCGTCGATAAGCGCACCGCGCAAGCGGTCGGAGGCATCGGCGATATTGCCCAGCGGCGTTGCCACCAGAGTGATGCCAGGGGCCAGCGTCATTGCCTCGCTAAGAGGCGCGTTCTCGTGCGGTTGGAAGTTCGATGCCGAATGCGTCATGATTCCATAGCTTAAACTGACATTCGTGACCGATGCCGCTTTAACCCCACCACCGGAAACCAAGCGCCGCGCGAAAAAGCGTTTCCTGCGCCCGATTCCCCCGGTGCCCTCGCTGCCGCCACTGCGGCGGTGGGACAAATGGGATACCGCCACTTTTGTGGTTCTCGGAATCGTCGCAGCGCTAACCCGTTTCATCGGGCTTGCTGCCAAGACCGACAATGGCACCCCGCTCTTCGATGAAAAGCACTATGTGCCGCAAGCATGGCAGATTCTGGAGTCCACCCGCGACCCCATCTCGTCTGGCATTGAGGACAATCCCGGCTACGGTCTGATTGTGCATCCGCCAGTGGCCAAGCAGGTCATCGCCGTGGGCGAATGGATCTTCGGTTACTCACCAATGGGCTGGCGGTTTATGTCGGCGGTGTGTGGCACGCTGGTCATACTGCTGCTCATGGACATCGTCCGACGCATCTCTCGCGGCTCGCGGTTGGCAGTGGGTATCGCTGGTCTCTATGCGCTTGCCGACGGAGTGCTGTTTGTCTCCTCCCGGGTCGGCATGCTGGACATGATTCAGACCTTCTTCATCACTGCGGCCGCGTGGGCACTTCTCATCGACCAGGTCGATGCCCGCAAGCGCCTGGAATCCGCCACGGAGCTAGGTAGTTTCGGCCCCTATCTCAGTTATCGCTGGTGGCGACTGCTCGCCGGCATCATGCTGGGGCTTGCCACCGGGGTGAAGTGGTCTGGCCTGTATTACATGGCCGCATTCGGCCTGTGGTCCGTCTTCACGGATTTGGTCTCCCGCAAGAATGCCGGTGCGCACAAACCCGTGCTCGGCGCACTCGCCCGGGATACCGTCCCGGCGTTGCGTGATCTGGTGGTAGTCCCACTGGGCGTTTACTTCTTAAGTTGGCGTTCCTGGTTCGCCGAAGAAACGTCGGTCTATCGCCATGTCTCGCCCGAAGACCGCGATACGGGACTCCCCGGCACCGACTGGCTTCCCGAGGCCCTGCAGAACTACCTGCACTACCAAAACAGCGTGCTGAAGTTCCACGCCGAGCTGACCACCTCTAATGGCCACAAACACCCTTGGGAGTCCAAGCCTTGGGAGTGGCTGGTGAGTTGGCGGCCAATGCTCTACTACTCCACCGAAACCACCTGCAGTGACGGCCAGGAGTGCAAGGGCTGGATGATGCTCTTTGGCACCCCACCCATCTGGTGGTTGCTGGTCCCCGTGGTCCTGTGGGCCACATGGCGTTGGCTCGGCCGCCGCGACGGCCGCTACGCGCTGCCAGTCATCGGTTTCCTCGCCTCGTGGCTGCCGTGGGTCATCGGCTACGACCGTCAGATGTACTTCTTCTACGCCACCGCGCTGATTCCATTCGTACTCATCGCCTTTGCTCTGCTTGCCGACGATCTCTCACACTGGCGGCCCCGCGATAAGCCGGTGGGGTTGGTAATCGTTGGCACGCACGCCGCACTAGTGGTGGCCGCGTTTGTGTTCTGGCTGCCGATTTTGACCGGCTACCCGCTGCCTCTCAACCACTTTGACTGGCGGTTCTGGTTGCCGTCCTGGAGCTAGTCCCGCTGTGGCGGCACGCCTGTGACCGGCAACCCGGAGGCAGCCCGCCATGCCTGTGCGATTGCCGTCGGCGTATAACCGCCCAGCCACACAACGGCCAGTGTCAAAGCGGAGACAAACATCAAGGCCAGGCCAGCGATCTCTGATGCTCCCTGAGCACCGATGAGAATGTCACGAATACCGAAACCAATGCTGAACGTGGCGACGGCACCGTAGACCGGCGCCATGCCCATGGCAGCGCGTGGCCGCCAGGCAGCCCAGAACAATCCCACTGCCAATGCAAGCCGAATTGCCGCAAGCTGGATGGCAAGGCGTGCTCCGAGCTCCATTGGGTCAACAGTGGCAGTGGAACCGTCGATAGGCGCTTCCGTGCTTGTCGCGATTCCTGCACCGCCCTGCGGCTGCGTCGAGGAAAGTCCGAGCGTCATCATGCCGGAGGCGTCGACCAGTGTCGCAATCCCCCAGACCGCCCAGCAAAGGCCCAGTGCAATGAGCACCCCGCGGGCGGTGCCGGCCATGAGCAGCCATGCGCGCTCACGCCGCCGGCGCTCCGGTTCGATGGAGACCAAAATGCGCTCCGAGAGATCATCCGTGGAAATCTCCGGCATACCATCGGCAGGCCCAACCGTAAGGGCGCGGTTCAGCCGCACCGCTCGCTCGTACCAAGCTCGGCACTCCTCGCAGGCCCCAAGATGGGCATCGATGACTTCATCGGCAATGCTTGCCTGCTCGCCATCGAGACGAGCTGACAATGCTGCGCGAATTTCCTCGCACTCCACGGGGGATCTCCACCGCCTTTAACTCTTAAGGGGGTTGTACCTAATGAGGTCTTACCTGATGAACTGCCTGTCCAAACTGAAACGGCCAGCCCCGAAAACGAAAATCATCACCAGACCACCGATGAGCGACATCACAAGCTCCGCACCGTTGTCGCGGATAAACAGGCCATTGCCCAAGTGCATCGACCACCAGGCACCAATCATCTCAATGATGAAGACCATCGCCACCGTCGGTGCCAAGAGTCCCAGAATCAGCAACGCGCCACCGACCAGTTCGACTAGAGCGACAACCCAGACCGTCAAGTGCGCCTGCGGGATATTCACGGCGACAAAGTAACCGGTCGTCTTGTCGATACCGGTGATAAAAATCTTGTCCCAGCCATGGCAGATGAAGATAATTCCGAGTATCAGGCGGAGAATCACGAGCGCGATATCGCGCATTACCGGTCGATCCATGAGGGACATGCTACCCGACGGCACGGTCAAAACACGGTAGCACTGCGGCTGCGAGAGGCCAGCGACTTAAACATGCAAAAAGGCTTCTCCCAACCCCTCGGGAGAAGCCTTCCGCCAAACACACCCGGTGTGTCATGTCTTAGGTAGTGACATCGTAACAGGCCGAGTTTCTAACAAAAAATCGCGCTGACGTGCTCAGACAACTTTAAGGTTGTTCTACGGCTCAGCTCACAGGACTAGCTCACACGAGCCTGTGGCATTTCGTCATAATCGTCGTCATCAAAGCGGTAGTCAGTGTAGGCCAGATCTGCGAAATCCGGGTCCTCATCATCAAGCTCGACCACTACCGCGCCCGGACGGCGCAGACGCTGTGGAATTCCCAGCTCATCATCCTCGCGGTTACGCACGCCGAGGCGGGCCATCTTCATACGGCGAATTCGGCGAGCCCGCAGTTCCTGCTCTGCACGCACGGTGCGGCGCAGGTTGACCAGATACAGGGTCATCAAGCCGACACCGACCAGTGGAATCCACCAGGTCCAACCACCGGCGAAAGCAGCGATGATGACCGTGACCGCGATGAACGCTGCCAGCCCAGCAACCGAACGGCGGCGGCGGGCAAAGCGAGTCTCAGCGTACTGGGCATCCGAAATCGGATCGAACCCACCACGACCACGGCGCTTCTCAGCGAACGCGTAATCATCTTCGGTCAAGGTGTCATCGACAGCGACTGCGTCATCGTTGGACTCGACACTGTGGTCGCTGTCGTCCTCGACGGTCTCGTCGGGTTCCGCCTGCTCGTCTACGGTGTCTGCTGCCTCTTCAGTCTCAGAGAGAGCCTCAGCGTCCGCGTGCTCAGCGTCAGCCGCGGCACCGGAATCAGCGTCAGATTCAACGGCATCTTCGAACATCAAGTCATCGGCGTCGACAAACTGACGGCGAACGTCAACGCTCACATCGGAAGAGGACTCATCTGCACGACCCACGTCACCTTCGGCGGAGGCAACGGCGGAGTCAGATTCAGCATCCTCGTCATTAACGACAGCCTGCAGCGACTGGTCTGCAGACTCATCATCGGACACGTCCATGTCAG
The DNA here is from genome assembly GCF_001807105.1 of Corynebacterium sp. HMSC14H10. Lineage (NCBI taxonomy): Bacteria > Bacillati > Actinomycetota > Actinomycetes > Mycobacteriales > Corynebacteriaceae > Corynebacterium > Corynebacterium sp. HMSC14H10. Next base: position 49,852 of record NZ_KV787410.1, read on the forward strand.
AGCGGTCAGAAGACTCAGCAGTGGCTTCCTCGGTAGCGGAATCATCCGCCTGCGGGGTCTCCTCCTCTGCATCTGCCGCTTCCAGCTCGTAGACGATATCGCCGTCAACGACGGCCGGGTCGGCCGCCTCGTCCACGGTGTCGTCGATAAGCACGTCGCTGACATCGAAGTCATCGTCGACCTGCGCGTCAACGGTTTCGAGAGAATCGTCGACTTCTTCGGCCACGCGCACGTCCGACTCCTTAAAAGACGGACGGCGGCGCGTCGTGGCCAACTCCTCGCCACCACGATGCAGCACGCGGGTCTTACCTAGCGCATCGGAGGTACGACGAATCGGCTTGCGCGTATTGACCACCAGCGGGGCCAGCACAAACAGCCACAGTACAACGATGAGTATCAGCAACAGTGAAGTTGACATATTTTGTGTCTCCTTGCGATTTCGCCCGGGGTTTCGCCGTCTCCCCCCCCGGCCCAAATACGCCACCCACATGCCCTTCCACAGAGGCATTTGCGAAGGCAGTCAGCGTATCTAGAGCGAATTCGCCCAATAGTAGAGTTGTCATCACCCTATCGGCGTGTGTTACTCAGACTACTCAGGCGCGCCGTTGCGGTGGGTATTTCTCCGCCTCTTCATATTGCGCGCGACCACTCGCCACGATGAGGTCCACTGCACTGTCCTCCCCCACCCGCGCATAGGTCAGATGATCGCGCCACGCGCCATCCATATGGAAGGCTTCCCGCGCCACGCCTTCGTACTCGAACCCACAGTTTTCCAGCACGCGTATCGACGGGACATTGCTGTCCAACACAGTCGCTTCAATTCGGTGGACGCCAACTCTCTTGGCATAATCCGACGCCAACGCCACTGCAGCAGTGGCGACCCCTCCACATGTAAAGCCGCTGCCGACCCAGTAACCAATCCAGGCGTGAGCGACGGGGAAAGGCGTAATACCGCCGAGTGTGAGCATGCCGGCGAACTGGCCGTCTACCTCAATGGTGGAGACAATCATGTCTCCCGCAGCCTCTGAACGACGCCAACTGCGCAGATTACGGCGGAAAACAGAAGCCCTGTGGGCGTTAGCCCAGTCGTCCTCGAGGGTTGGCTCCACGGGGCGCAAAATGGGCTCGTCACGCAGCCGCAGTGCCCGCCATGCAGAGGCATCAGAGCGCTCTGGCACACGCAGGCGGACTCGGCCGCCACTGGTCACTAGACGAGAAGTACGCACAGCAACAATACTCGCGGTAGTGGAGTGAGGTTAGGCCTGGCGCGCCATGAACAGCACGTCAACTACATCTCCCGGACGCACGTGCAGCACGTCTTCCGGAATCACGATGAGGCTGTTGGCTTCCGACATACCGGCCAAAAGGTGGGCTTGCGCACCGCCGGAACCTCCCAGCGGCTGCACCATGTATTCGCCGGTCTCGCGGTCACGCATGAGCTGGCCACGGATGTAGCCACGGCGCTTCTCTGCCGACTCGATCGGGCCGACAGCACGAGCGGTGACAGCGCGGCGGCGGGGATTGCGCTTACCCAACGCCAGCCGAATGAGGGGACGAACCATGACCTCAAAAACGACCAATGCGCCGACCGGATTCGACGGCAGGAGGAACGTTGGAATCTTGTCATCTCCCAGCAGACCAAAGCCCTGGACCGAACCAGGATGCATAGCGATGCGGGAAACATCAACCTCGCCCAATTCAGCCAGCACACGGCGAATCTGCTCACCCGCGGCACCGCCGACAGCCCCCGTGATGACCAAGAGCTCACTGCGAATGAGCTGGCCTTCGATGATTTCTCGGATGCGACGGGGCTCACCGGTGGCAATACCCACTCGGTGTACCTCGGCCCCGGCATCGCGGCCGGCTGCTGCCAACGCGTAGGAGTTGACGTCGTAGACCTGACCGAGCCCCGGCGTGCGGTCAACATCGACCAACTCATTACCAATGGAAATCACGGACATACGCGGCTTGGGATGCACCAAAACCTTCGAACGCCCCACCGCTGCCAGCAATCCAACCTGCGACGGCGAAATCACCGAGTCCAAGGACACCGCCACGTCACCCGGCTGCACGTCGTCACCGACCTTGCGCACAAAGTCACCGGAGTAGACCGGATGGAGAACATTAACTCGACGGCCACCGCGGTCGGTCCAGTTTAGGGGCACGACGGCGTCGGCAAGCGATGGCAGTGGCGCACCAGTTTGTACGCGCACGGCCTGCTTCGGCTGTAGCCGCATCGGATGGTGAGATCCGGCTGTCACCTCACCGACAACAGGTAACTCGACCTCGCGAAAATCAACATCACTCTGACGCGCATCCGGAGGTAAAGAACCAGATTCGCCGACGATATCGACAGCGCGCACCGCATAACCATCGATCGCTGACTGCACGAATCCAGGTAGCGGCTGCTCTGCGATGACATCTTCAGCGCACAGCATGCCGAGGGATTCCGAAATAGCAACGCGCACAGGATCAGGCATCACAGCGTGTGCGGTGATTGCCGCCAACTGTTCTTCCACAGAACGCATGTTTTACCTTCCTCGGCACCAACCCGCGGTGCGCTTTATGGCTATTCAGCTTCTCAGTACAAGCCTCTAGAAAGAGGCTTTAAGCCTGTTCATCCTGCGCCAGACGCTGCTGCATGTAGTCGCGCAGCCCCTCACCGTAGTCCGGATGCCTGAGTCCAAAGTCTACGCAAGCACGAATGAAGCCACCAGGATTTCCCAGGTCGTGGCGGAACCCCTTGTGAACGACCACATGAACCGGATGCCCCTCTTGAATCAGCAACTCAATTGCATCGGTGAGCTGGTACTCGCCGCCCTTACCGCGCGGGATGCGGCGCAGCGCATCGAAGATGGCGCGATCGAGCAAGTAACGTCCGACTGCAACGAAGTTGGATGGAGCATCCGCGGGGTCCGGCTTTTCCACCATGCCCTTGACTCGCTTCACATCGTCCCAGGCATCAGCGTCGGCTGCGTCCGCACCGAGCTCACCAGACTCCGCCGGGGTAGCGTCCTCAATATCGAAGACACCGTAGTTGTAGACCTCTTCGTGAGGAATTTCCAGCGCACACAGCACCGAACCACCAAAGCGCTCGCGCACTTCCGTCATACGATCCATCACGCCCACTGGGAGCACGAGATCGTCGGGAAGCATGACAGCAACGCTGTCCTCATCGTCTTCGAGCAGCGGCTCTGCGACCAACACCGCATGCCCCAGGCCCAGCGGTCGATCTTGAACAACGGATTCCACGCGAATGACCTCGGTGGCGCGGCGTACCTTCGCTGCAATTTTGTCCTTGCCGCGCTCGGCAAGAGTCTGCTCAAGGTCCGGGCGCGGGTCGAAGTGCCCAAGCACGCCATCCTTACTCGGCGCTGTGACAATAGCCAGGCGTTGCGCACCAGTGGCGGCGGCCTCTTCAGCAATCATCTCGATGCCCGGCGTATCAACTACGGGCAGCAATTCTTTCGGCACTGTCTTGGTGGCAGGCAAGAATCGCGTACCCATGCCCGCGGCAGGAACGATGACAGTTCGAACCGGAGTAGTCATGTCCGAACCAGACTCTTTAGACGATGAGACCATAATGGCAACGATACCTATATAACTTCCATTTGCTCGGAGGCTGACCCCGCTTTTTCAACGCATTAATCAGAAATTTTCTCCTGCGCTGACGACAGAGGTCGCTCCCCTACCTGACAGAGTAGGTTTGCAGGTATGGCTCCGCTTCCCGAAACCACGTCTGATTTCAAAGCCCGCACACGGCACGAGGTACTCGCCGCACGCGCCGCCAAGGGGCAGCGTGAGCGCATGCTTGACGACGAAGCACTGGTACAGCGGTTGCAAGAATGGTTATCCAATACCGTCGGCGACCTCGCAAAACCCATCATTGCCGCCTATGTCCCCGCTGGCGACGAACCCGGCGCAAGCGTTTCTAGTTCGACTGGTGGTGAGCCCGGCCAGGGCTTTGTGGAAGCTCTGGCCAACGCGGTTCCCGGAGCACGAATTCTGCTTCCCGTCTGCCCGCCCGGTCCACCACAACCGCTGCACTGGGGTTACTACAACGGCAGCTTCCACAAGGGCCGATTTGGACTCTTAGAACCTGTTTCGGTGGAAGACTCTGCTGGCCCAGCTGAGCTAGGAGTTGCCGAAGCCATTATCCTGCCGGCAGTTGCGGCCGACCTCGCAACCGGGATGCGGTTAGGGCGTGGCGCTGGTTACTACGATCGCAGCTTGGTTTTCGCTCGACGCGGCGACGATACGGATGGAGCGAGAACTGTGGTCATCGCTGTTGCTGTTTTCGACACCGAATTGCGCACGGAGCTTGCCTACGATGAGCACGACATTCCTGCCGATTATGTGATCACGCCAGCGGGGATTTCACAGATTTAATGGAACCGATTCCGGGATTTTCGCGCCTAACTTAATATGAGCCCAAAATATTCGTCCCGGTTTCCGCGTCCATTCCGAAAGCTCCGCCCCACAACTATTCGGCGGATGGTTGCCCTCACTGTTTTCCTATGCGCAGTCGGCCTGGCGGCGGTGGAGTCATTGACACCCCGCAGCGGCCATATTCGGGTAGTGGTTAGCGCCAAATCCATTGCCGCTGGCGCATCGGTGGCAGAACAAGATGTGGCTTTCAAGGACATTCCCCGGGAGCTCGTTCCCGGTGGAGCCGTAACGGACATCGCCTCTGTGCGGGGACGCACCCTGGCCACCGGCATGTCACCGAGAGAGATAATTACAGAGCAGCGAATGGTCGGCCCGTCACTTGCCAAGTCGCTGACGGGGACGTCGGAAAGCAAAATTATTGCCATCACGTTGACTGATGCGGGCATTGTGTCCGCTCTTCGCACTGGTGACAGCGTGGATATTGTGTCGACAGCGGATGAGCGCGGGGTGGCGGCGCCGCTTGCACACGGGGCAAGGGTGGTCAACATCGTCGACGATGAGGTGGTCTTGGTCGCTCTGCCCACCGGCGCCGCGGAGGTGGTGGCTGCGACATCGCTAGCATCTCCGCTCACACTGTTACTCGCGGGTTAGTGACCAAAATCTCACTGGTTCAAAGATTTTATGGTCCTGAACAGTGTTTTTCGCAGAAAGTTGACTTGTCCCACAACTTAGTGCGGGGATACAATGGCCAGGCAATTCAAAACTACGATTAGAGCGAAGAAGAGTGGCACTGCCTGATATCGCACTGCCCCGTTTCTCAAAATCGTATGGGCCTGCCATGAGCAACACGATGACTCACAGGTCTCGTTTGGTTTGTTCCGTTTCTACAGAAGGAAATTTCCTATGCTTAAGGGCTTTAAAGAGTTCATCATGCGCGGCAACGTCATCGACCTGGCGGTCGGTGTTGTCATCGGTGCTGCGTTCACCGCAATCGTCACTGCTTTCACCGACAGCCTGCTCGAGCCGCTGCTGAACACCATCGGTGGCGCAGAGGTCACTGGCCTTGGCTTCGAAATCATCAGCGGCAACCCGTCGACCTACCTTGACTTCGCAGCTGTCATCACCGCAGTCATCAACTTCCTGCTGGTCGCAGCGGTTGTCTACTTCGTCATCGTTGCTCCGATGAACAAGTTCAACGCGATGCGTGAGGCTCGTCTGGAGACCTCCGCTGAACCGGAGGTCACCGAGGCTGACCTGCTGACTGAGATTCGTGACCTGCTGGCAGAGCAGAACGGCAAGCCGAAGACGGAGCTGAACTAGCCTCTAGCTGCTAGTTGCGAGCTTCCGATAAGAAGCTAACTAACGCTTTTTACACAGCGCTCATCCCCAATGGGGTGGGCGCTGTTTTGTCCAGTAGTCCGCATCAAAATCACGAGCATCCTCCGGGGATTCATCGTGGTAGTGCACTGTGCGCGCAGTTTTCGCACTGCGCGACTGGGCAAAGTTTTTCGCCGGTGCACCTGCGCGGCGACGCTGCCTACGGCTGCCACTGCGCGGCGCGGCTTGCTCTTGCTCTTGCTCGGGCTGATTGGGATGTTTGGCGTCGCCCATTCCTAGACGCTCCAGCGGCAGAGGTCATCAAGCACATGTGAGACCAGCGGGAGAATTGTCGCCATGCCATCGCGCACTGCTGCGCGAGACTCCGCGAGATTGACAATCACTGTCTGACCGGACACACCGGCCAAACCGCGGGACAGCCCCGCATCCAAGGCGCCAGCTCCCATACCGGAGTTACGAATAGCCTGCTCGATGCCCTGCAGCCGCACATCGAGAACCTTGCGAGTGGCATCCGGAGTCTTCGCACGAGGACCAACTCCAACACCGCCCACCGTGACGACCAAATCGGCGCCACCGACAACAGCGGTATCTAGAGCCTTCCGGATCTCACGCTTCACTGCACCCGTGCTGACCACGGCATCGACCGAGTAGCCGTCTTCTTCCAACAGCTCAACCATGAGCGAAGCCGCACCATCCGGGTTCTCGAAATGGTCGCCCACGAGGACAACGAACGCATTTCGGACCTGGCCGTCGTCGTTGATAAGACGCTCCATCTCAGCGAGGTTGACGTCACTTGGCTCAGTACTCACGGTTTCACTCATCTGCTCTATCTCGCTTTCTCCCACAGCTTTTCACTCGAAGTTTCACTCGAAAACTCTTCTACAGATGGTGAGGTACTCACTCCACCACGCTGCCTATCAATCCTGGGCTTCTGCCAAGGTGACATCGACCGTTCGCTCGTTGCCGCCTCGCTCATCTGTAACTGTAAGTGTGACAGAATCCCCGATCCGATGCGACCGAATAGCCGCAATTAGTGCAACGCCGTTGTCAAGTGTGCGGTCATCAACCTTGGTAATCAGGTCACCATCTTTCAGCCCCGCTTTATCAGCTGGGCCACCTGGCGTTACCTCTCGCACCAGTGCACCACGTGCAATCGGACGCGAATCAATCTGGGCGCCAATGACAGGCATCCGCGCCTTGCCGGAATCGATCAGGTCTTCCGCTATGCGACGAGCCTGATTAACCGGAATTGCGAAACCAAGGCCAATGCTGCCCGCCTGTTCCGATGCCTCACTGTTAGAGGCAATCACGCTGGGCACACCGATGAGGTTGCCTTCCATGTCCACTAGCGCTCCGCCGGAGTTACCCGGATTAATCGCCGCATCGGTCTGGATTGCATCAATGACCGAGGACTGACCGTCTTCACCAGCGGCGGTCACCGGACGGTTCTTAGCGGAGACAATGCCCTGCGTAACAGGGGAGGTCAGTCCCAGTGGCGAACCAACGGCCACCACTTCCTGGCCAACCTGAACCTGCGAGGAGTTGCCCAGCGAGATTGGTCGCAGCCCGTTAACACCTTCAATTCGAATAACGGCAATATCCGTAGCCGCATCCCCTGCAACCAGAGTTGCCGGGTGCGTGGTGCCGTCGGAAAGCAGGACTTCCATATGTGCGTCCGGACCCGCGCCTGCAACGACGTGATTATTCGTCAGCACCAGACCGTCGGACGACAGAATGGAGCCTGACCCCGACGCCGTGCCCCGCTCCGAGGCAGTGGTGATGGAGACGACACTGGGAAGGACCTTCTGCGCGACCTTCTCCACGGACCCCTCAGCTGCTGCTACCTGACGGGTTTCCGCAGGCTTATCCAGCGCGTTGTCCGCGGGGGCCGACGACTGCGAGTTGTGAACTACCCATGCGCCGACACCGCCACCGATACCGGCCGAGCACAGCATCAGGGCAGCGACTGCCAGCGCCCCCATGCCCTTAGCCCCCTGGGCACCCTTGGTCTTCTGCTGATTGGCCGCAACGTCCCACTCTGAACCGCCTCCGTAAGCGCCGTTCGGCTGAGACGGGATGGTGTTGTAGTGGGAATTCTCCCAGCCGCGCTCATTGACAGAAAACTGGTTTGTCTCACCAGCATCCCCCATGGCACGGTTCTCGCTGAAGTTGTGAGATTGCGAGGAGTAGTGTCCCCGCTCATCTCCCCGCGAGGAATCGTTGAAAGAGTTGCTCATACGTAATACCTTGCACTGTCTGTCTAACAATTGGCTGAGAGCAGTCTGCGGTCTCGCCGATAATTCCCCGAATGAAACACCGAATCCCCGCCACACACTTCCTTAAAAGGCCGCGCGCAGCGGGGATTACATCAGCTTTGACGTGGGGTTATGCGTTTCTAGCTAGGCTCTTGAGCTGAATCGGAGTCGTCACCTTTTCCGCTGTGCGGACTGCCCGGCAGAGTCACTCGCATCAAGGCACCGCCATCATCGGACTCATCGGCAGTAATCGTGCCCCCGTGGCGGACGATGACCGACTTCACAATGGCCAAGCCCAGGCCGGATCCAGGCATCGACCGCGACTGAATGGAACGGTAGAAACGCTCGAAGACCTTGTCTCGATCTTCCTTCGGGATACCTGGCCCCGAGTCCGCCACCGTGAATTCAGCGACAACCTCGCTGAGCGGCGTTAGACGAACCCGCACGGTGCCATTTTCTGGTGACCACTTTGCAGCATTGTCCATTAAGTTCAAAACTGCGCGACCAAGACCCGCCGAATCCCCGTAGACATACCACGGAGCTGTCTGCACATCGAAGGTAATATCCGGACGACGACGCTCAACACGCGCCAGCGACGTGGAAATGATTTCGTCGACATCGACATGCTCAATAACCTGTTGCGGGCCATCTTCGCGTGCCAGATCAACCAAGTCACCGACCAACGTCGACAACTCTTCCAGCTGTGCGATGACGTCAGCTTCCAGATCCGCGCGATCCTCATCCGAGATTGCCGCTCCCGAACGGGAGGCCATCATCAGCAGTTCAATATTTGTGCGTAACGACGTCAGCGGAGTCTTCAACTCATGACCAGCATCTGCAACCAGCTCCGCCTGCTTAATGCGCGACGCTTGAAGTGCAGCCAACATCTCATTGAAGCTGCGGGTGAAGCGCGCAAGCTCATCGTCGCCCTCCACAGGGATTGGGCGCAGCTCGTCGGTTTCCGTCACCCGCTCCGCAGCAATGCGCAGCCGAGTGACCGGGCGCAGACCCGTTGTTGCCACCGTAATACCTGATCCGATTGCGAAGAGGATTCCGATAGCAGAGATACTCAGCAGCACTGCACTGAGCGCTTTCAAGACCGACTGCGTCGAGCTCAGATCCTGCGAAAGGATCAGCGTCGCACCGTCTTCGGAGCGGACGGCGTATACACGACGGCCGTTGTACTCATCGGTGCGAATCGATTCCTGTCGATTCCCCCGCAACACCGCAAGTTCGGGGCCACCAATAGAGATTGAGCCACCGCCTTTGCCCGCCACACTGCCGTGGGCAAAGTACACCGCGTCCAAATCGGGGTTCAGAATCCTGTTCGAGTCCGCTTCAAAGGAGGGGCCAATGGCAAACTCCGAAGCGTACGGTGACATCAGCAGCTTTTCCGCCTGGCTACGGAGGTTACTGTCCACCTCGCGGTATAGCGCTGCCTGCACAGTAAAAAATGCAGCCAGCGTCATCAGCCCCACCGACATCGCCACAATGAGCGCTGTCAGAATAGTCAGCCGCCAACGCAGCGAAGGGATACGCGAGCTCCGCGGCAGGCCGGGAAGCGATTCCCCTGCCATCGTCTCAGTATTCGCGGACTTCTCTTGCTTACCGACGGTACCTTGCCCCGGATTGACCTCCGTGGCAGAACGCTGATTTGATTGCACGCCACCGCCGGTCGAACGACGACGGCGCAACATCACGGTGCGGTCTCCCGCATCACATAACCGACACCACGAACGGTGTGAATCAGACGCGGCTCTCCCTCTGCCTCAGTCTTACGACGCAGGTAACCAATGTAGACCTCCAGCGCATTGCCGGACGTCGGGAAGTCATAGCCCCAGACATCCTCCAAGATGGCGGTACGGGAGAGTACACGCCGCGGGTTGCTCATCAGCAATTCCAGCAGCGCAAATTCTGTACGAGTGAGGCTAATGCGGCGTTCACCGCGGAAGACCTCACGAGTTTCCGGGTCCAAGGAGAGATCCTCAAACTGCAGAGTTGCGGCATCCTCCATCGCAGGCACTTCCAAAGCAGAACGACGAAGTAGCGAACGGACACGAGCGAGCAGCTCTTCCAATGCGAACGGCTTGGGCAGGTAGTCATCTGCGCCGGCATCAAGACCAGCTACGCGCTCGGAGACCGAATCACGTGCAGTCAACATCATGACCGGCAGATCATCGCCTTCGCTGCGCAGCCGACGGCAAACATCCAGGCCGTCCAGCTTCGGCATCATGACATCCAAAATAGCCAAATCCGGACGATCCTTGGCAATCTTTTCCAAGGCCTCTGCGCCATCCTCGGCGAGCTCGACCGTGTAGCCATTAAAAGTCAACGATCGCCGCAACGCTTCGCGTACCGCTTGATCGTCATCAACTACCAAAATCTTCATACTGCCCATTGTGCCTTGAAAATATAAGGTGAGTGTAAATGTGACACAGATTCTTCGTGAGAGTGCTCCCATAAAACCTGGCCATAGAACTGAAAAACCTCACCCCATCGCCGAGTACAAGCGATGGGGTGAGGTTTAAAAAGCTCTTTATCAACTGTTCCTTACGCACTGAACGCACTCTGGGCGCGCGAAGCGCTTCGCGGTTCAGCGAGGAACGTTGTCAGCATCCTAAAAGATGCGCGTTAGAACTTCTCGACGTCAACCAGGCCGAGCTGAACAGCCTTGGCGATGCGACGAGGAACGTTGTAGACGCGGCCGTTTACCTTGACTTCCTGGAGAGCGACGTTGTTGCTCTTCCACTGGGAACGGCGAGCGCGGGTGTTAGCACGCGACATGCGACGCTTTGGTACTGCCATTTTCTTATTCCCCTCCTATTCTTAGTTCTTCTTCGCGCGGCGAATGCGGTTACCGTAACGGCGCTGGAACTTCTCGACGCGACCAGCGGTGTCCATGACACGCTGAGCACCGGTCCAGAACGGGTGCGACTCGCTGGTGACGTCAACGACGATCAGCGGGTACTCGTTACCGTCTTCCCACTCGACAGTGCGGTCGGAGGTGGCGGTGGAACGGGTAAGGAAAGAGTGACCCGTGCCTGCGTCCTTGAAAACCACCGGGTGGTAATCAGGATGGATGTCCTTCTTCATTAATTCTCGTTTCCCTCAGGATTGAACTTCAGGTCGCTTTCCCCCAGCTAAGAGTGAGAGAATCGTGCCTGAGTTGGGTACGAACACGACTTACAATGACACGTACCGGGTCAATACTTCTATAAACCGGCATGTGACACTCGATGGAATATTACAGGCTCGAGCCCGAAAATTAAAAAAGGGCCCTGCACTAACGCCCGTCGACAAGCACGAACTCTATGACGACCCGCGAGAGTCGCGCCGAGAAAACCACAGTGGAACAGCGATTAGGTTATCCCGCAACTCGTGTGTAAACTGTTCTCTCGCTGTTGTCTAGTTATTCGTTTACGCGCTCAGCGTCGAGTGTCAGTGGGCAGCGCCCCGGAAAAGGCCAGGTGGATTCCTCGGTTATTCAATAGTCCGGCGTGGCGCACCAGTGATGTCGGCATTGGGCGGCAAGGAAGCAAAGGAATCCCTATGTCGGCGATTTGCCAGGTTACGGGACGCAAGCCGTCTTTCGGCAAGACCGTGTCCCACTCCCACCGGCGCACGTCGCGCCGTTGGAACCCCAACGTGCAGCGTAAGAAGTTCTACCTCGCCTCTGAGGGGCGTCACATCACTCTGAATGTGTCCCCGAAGGGTCTGAAGACCATCGACAAGTACGGTATCGAGGCTGTTGTTGCTCAGATTCGTGCACGTGGGGAGAAGATCTAAAAAATGGCACGTAATGACATTCGTCCAATCATCAAGCTGAAGTCCACTGCGGGCACCGGTTACACCTACGTGACCCGTAAGAACAAGCGCAATACCCCGGACCGTATCACCATTAAGAAGTACGATCCGGTTGTCCGCAAGCACGTCGAATTCCGCGAGGAGCGCTAATTCATGGCTAAGAAGTCCAAGATTGCCAAGAACGAGCAGCGCAAGGAAATCGTCGCTCGTTATGCAGAACGTCGCGCTGAACTGAAGCGCATCATCAAGTCCCCGCACTCCACTGACGAAGAGCGCATGGACGCACAGTACGAGCTGAACCGTCAGCCGCGTGACGCGTCCCCGATTCGCGTCCGCAACCGTGACGCTGCAGATGGTCGCCCGCGCGGCTACCTCCGCAAGTTCGGTCTGTCCCGTGTCCGCGTTCGTGAGATGGCCCACCGTGGCGAACTCCCGGGCGTCCGTAAGTCCAGCTGGTAAGTCGAGGAGCACCAATGAAGCGCAATCACTCTAACAAGAAGGCGCGGATGGAGCAGTCCCGCCGCCCGAAGAAGAACCCGCTCAAGGCCGCAGGCGTTGAGAAGGTTGATTACAAGGACATTAACCTGCTCCGCCAGTTCATCTCTGACCGTGGCAAGATTCGTTCCCGCCGCGTCACCGGTCTGACTCCGCAGCAGCAGCGCCAGGTCGCTACCGCTGTGAAGAACGCCCGCGAGATGGCACTCCTGCCGTTCACCAGCCGCTAAAGATGGCTGGTCGGCGGGAGCCGATCATTCGAACACCCGCCGAAAGGCCTTATTTACGCGCTGGCCGCATGACGATACATGCGATAACAGCGTAAAACGGACTCAGTCCTTCCCCACCGAGGGGATTGGATTGGGTCCGTTTTTTATTGTCTAAAATATGCACTTATGCCCGCTCTCACCGAAATATTCACCGGCTTTGGTTCCGTCGCAGTACTGATCATTGTTGGCTGGTTGTTTGGGCGCAGTGAGATCGTCGATAAGCGGGCATCTTTTACCCTGAACATGGTCGTGTTCTGGATCGCGATGCCGTGCATGCTCGCGCACACTCTCGCAACGGCGGATTCGGCGAGCATCTTCGGTTCGGCGTTTGGTGTCGCGGCACTGTCGGCGCTTGGCACGGCGGCGTTCTACCGGATTTTTGTGGCGCCCATGTTCAAACAGCGCGGCGCCGATGCTGTGGTCGGCGCGATGTCGACGAGTTACAACAACGTCGCTAATCTCGGCGTGCCCATCGCAGTCGCAGTGCTTCACGACGCTACCGCCGTCGTCCCAGCCCTTATCTTTCAGATTGCCTTCTATGCGCCCGCTTCCATGACGGTGCTGGAAATCCTCACCAACCGCGGCCATTTCCGACCGCGCAATGTCATCATGGCACCGCTGAAGAACCCAATCTTTCTGGCGGCGATGGTGGGGCTTGCGGTTAATGCGTTTGCTATCGAAGTACCTCAGTTCGTAGCGCATCCAGTGGGGCTATTGGGGCAAGCCGCAGTGCCAATGGCACTTCTGGCCTTCGGTATTAGCCTGCATGGCATGCCGTTTATGGAAGCCGGCCGCTCCCCTCGTCGCGCCGTCGTGGTGGCGTCTATGCTGAAGCTTTTCCTCCACCCCGCGCTCGCTCTGCTGTTCGGTCATTTCGTCTTCGGTCTCAACGGGCATGCGCTGCTGGCAGCTGTGATTATCGCCGGCCTGCCGACAGCCCAGAACGTCTACACCTTCGCCTCCCGCTTCGGCCGGAACCTTGAGCAGGCGCGCGATTGTGGCGTGATTACGACGATCGCCTGCTTGCCGACGGTCCTGTTGTTCACCCTGCTATTGAGTTAGGCGACTCTTCCCGACGGCCTGGAGAGAATCTCGTTACCCTTGGAGGCGTGGAGATTCTGAAGACACTTCTCGAGGCCGACCCGTCCGTGCCTCGTTTGACCTGTTATGACGAAACTACCGGCGGTCGTACCGATTTATCGGCCCAAACCCTGGACAACTGGGCCAGCAAGATCGCCAACATGCTGCACGATGAGTTCGACCTCGTCGCCGGAGACCAAGTATGGATTGACTTGCCGTTGATCTGGCAGTCCGCCTGCATCATCCTGGGCTGCGAGCGTGCTGGCGTCACCGTTAGCGATGAGGAGCCGCTGGTCGTATTCACCACTGTCAGCAACGTCAGCACGTGGGAAGAGAAGTTCCCAGATGCCTACCTCGCAGTGCTTACCGACGATCCCTTTGGCCGTGGTGTCGTGGAATGCGGTGATGATATTCCACCGGGAGTCATTGACTTTGGTCCGGAAGTTCGTTTCCACCCAGACGCATATCTAGGCGCAGGCCCGGACTCCGACCAAACCCCCGTTATTGGGGAGAAGTCGGCTGCAGAACTGCTTTCATCTGCTGGCGATTACGCGGACGAGATGCAGCTCACGACCGGTTCCCGCGTCGTTTCCGACGGCTGGCTGGTGCCTGATTCTTCACAGGTCACCGCAGATAAATGGGCACGTAATGTGCTGTCGGCTTGGGTTCGTGGAGGTGCTGCCGTCGTCGTGCGCGGTGGTGATAGCGAGCGTGTCACTGCTATTTCTACGGCCGAAAAAGCCCGTGTGATTTAGTCGCAGCTGTCCCGTCGAGAAGCGCTCTAAGTAGTCGCGATAACCTGGAAACCGTGATTACCCGACCATATATTCTTGCGATTCTCGCCCTCATCAACGTCTTGGGCGCACTGGCTGTATGGGATCTGAGCCCATGGTGGTGGATTCTGATGGCCTTCATCCTCTTCCTGGATGTTGTGGCTATCTATGACATGCTTCAAAAGAAGCACTCCATCTTGCGGAACTTCCCGGTCATCGGCCATCTGCGCTACATGGGTGAGACCATTCGCCCTGAGATGCAGCAGTATTTCATCGAGCGCAACTTCGACGGCGCTCCGTTCGACCGCGATACTCGTACCGTGGTCTACGAGCGTGCGAAGGGGCTGTCCTCGAAGAAGTCATTCGGTACTGAGCGAAAGATTAATGCGCCCGGCTACGAGTACGTCCGCCACTCGATGGCGCCGAGCCAGCACGTCATCGAGGATCCGCGCGTAGATATTGGCGGTCCGGACTGCGCCCAGCCGTACTCAGCGTCTATCTTCAACATCTCAGCCATGAGTTTCGGCTCTCTGTCCCCTAACGCTGTCATGGCAATGAATAAGGGCGCGAAGCTGGGCAACTTCGTACAGGACACCGGCGAGGGCGCTATCAGCCCTTACCACTTGAAGTATGGCGCAGACCTCTATTGGCAGCTGGGGTCCGGATACTTCGGTGCACGTACTGAGGATGGCGACTTCGACCCGGAGCTCTTCCGCGAAAAGGCTAAGATTCCGCAGGTCAAGGCAACCTATCTGAAGGTTAGCCAGGGCGCAAAACCTGGACTCGGCGGCATGCTGCCAGGTCACAAGGTCAACGAAGAGATTGCGGCTACTCGCCACGTACCAGTTGGCAAGGGCGTGATGAGCCCTCCGTACCACCGCGTCTACTCCACCCCGCGTGAACTTGTTCGGTTTATGGGCACCATGCGTGAGCTCAACGGTGGCAAGCCGGTCGGTTTCAAGCTGTGTGTTGGCTCCCAGCTTGAGTTCCTCGCCGTGTGCAAGGCCATGCTGGAAGAGAACATCACCCCGGACTTCATCATCGTCGACGGCGCTGAAGGCGGCACCGGTGCTGCACCGCTGGAATACTCCGACCGCGTTGGCCTGCCGCTTACCGACGGCCTGATTCTCGTCCATAACGCGCTCGTAGGTGCCGGTCTGCGCGATCGCATTAAGCTCGGTGCGTCCGGCAAGGTCATTACTGGCTTCGATATTGTGAAGCGCATGTGCATCGGTGCTGACTTTGTGAACTCGGCTCGCGGCATGATGATGGCCACCGGCTGTATCCAATCTCAGCTATGTCATACAAACACCTGCCCGGTGGGTGTGGCTACCCAGGATCCGAGCCTGTGGAAGGCCCTGGATGTCGACGACAAGGGTCAGCGTGTGGCCAACTATCACAATGCCACGGTCGCGGAAGCAGCTAGCCTGTTGGCATCGATGGGCCTGAATAGCTTCTCTGAGCTGGGGCCGTCCCACCTGCTGCGGCGCACCAATGAGCAGGTCGGTGAGACCTACGCGGAGCTCTACAACTGGCTGCAGCCAGGCGAGCTGCTGAGCGGAACTCGCTTCCACAACTGGGCCGAAGCCTGGGAGACTGCCGACCCGGACACGTTCCACTACCCCGCAGTTCATATGCGCGGGTAGTTCGGGGCTGGTTGCGAGCCCTACTCACCCATCAGCTTCTTGCGCAGACGCTCGTCCTTTTCCAGGACCTGATCGCGCATGTTGGCCTGGTAGTTCTCCATCGCCACAATGAGCTCCGGGTAACCGGCCGAGAGAATACGCACAGCCAGCAGGCCAGCGTTCTTAGCGCCGCCCACACCGACGGTTGCCACCGGAACGCCGCCCGGCATCTGAACGATTGACAGCAGGGAATCGACACCCTCCAGGTTCTCCAACGCGCGTGGCACGCCGATAACCGGCAGCGGAGTGGCCGACGCAACCATGCCCGGCAGGTGTGCTGCACCACCGGCGCCAGCGATAATGCAGCGCAGCCCCTTGTCAGCGGCGGACTTTGCGTAGTCAATCATGCGTTCCGGAGTGCGGTGTGCAGAGACCACACCTACCTCAAAGGGAATTCCGAACTCAGCCAAGACCTCCGCTGCGGGCTCCATGGTCGGCCAATCCGAGTCCGACCCCATAATCAGACCGACCAGCGGACCGGTTACGTTGGCCAACTTCGGGCTTGCCACCTGGTTTGCTTCAGCCAATGTTGTCTCCTTGAGATAGCAATCTAATTCTTATACAGCGCCAGCCACCTATGCGGTGTAGCCGTCTGCCCACACGCCATCGACGATGTAGCCAGCAGCGAGGTTGGCAACCCGCCGGGTCTCCGCGATGCCTTCCGGGCTTGCGTCGTAGCCGCACAGGTTGACGTGCCCCAGCTTACGTCCAGGGCGCCAATCCTTCCCGTACCAGTGAATCTTCGCTGATGGGAAACGACGCCATACCTCAGCAAAACGCTGTGAAATAGGTACATCCGAGGCCTCATCGCCACCGAGCGTATTGACCATTACCGTCACCGGCGCAGTCGGGCGAGTGGAACCCAGTGGCATGTCAGCAACTGCACGCAGGTGCTGCTCAAACTGGCTGGTCTCACAGCCGTCCTGCGACCAGTGACCAGTGTTGTGTGGCCGCATGGCCAACTCGTTGACAAAAATCTCCGGATTGCCGTCAGCATCGACGGTTTCGAACAGCTCAACTGCCAGCGCGCCGGTTACTCCCAGCTCGGAAGCGATGGTCACACTGAGCTTTTCGGCCGCTCTCGCAAGGTCGTCGGCAAGCCCTGGCGCCGGGCAGATTGCCTCAACACAGATGCCGTCACGCTGCACGGACTCGAGGACCGGCCAGGCCTTGACCTCGCCCGACGGCGTGCGCGCACACATGGCCGACAACTCACGAACCAGCGCGACCTTCCGCTCGGCCATCAGCGGCACATCTTTGCCCAACAGCTCGTCGACAAGCGTGCGCAGATTCTCGCGGTCCTTCGGGAACCACACGCCGTGACCGTCGTAACCGCCGCGGCGAGCCTTCAGGCAGACGGCACCGTCAACGCGGTCGAAGAATGCTTCGGCATCCTCGGCGGACTCAATTGCAGCGTAGGCAGGTACTGGAGCGCCCAGTTCCTCCAGGCGCTGGCGCATCAGCAGCTTATCCTGCGCGTACAGCAACGCCGACGGCTGAGGCTGAACCGAGTAGCCCATCTCGGTCAGCTTGTTGAGGAATTCGGTGGGAACGTGCTCATGGTCGAAAGTCACGGCCTGCGCACCGGCGACAGCGCGCTCAACATCTTCCCAGACGTGGTAGTCGCCGATGATAACGTCCGCACACACCTGCGCTGCGGAAGCATCCGGCGAACCGGCGAGCAAACGGATGGACTGTCCCAGCTCAATGGCCTCAGTCTGCATCATACGAGCCAGCTGACCGTCACCAATCACCGCCACAACCGGCACGCCATCAGCATGCGCGGGATGCTGCGCAGCAGTTAGCGCTGCAGCGGAATTAGAAGTGGAATTAGTGGAGTTTTCAGGGGTATCCGAAGCAATCACACCCCTGATTGTAGGTTATGACCCAAAATTCTAAGTCAACCGGGAGACCAACTTAGCCACCTTACGAGAGCTGGGAATATCTTCCACAGCCAGCGGCGGGCCGAAACTGCGGGTGTGCAGATACAGCACGCCGCCCTTGCGATTGACCGCACGTACCGAACGCAGATCAATCGAGACCACCTGCGGGCGCAGAATGCCACGGCGCAGAATAATTCGCCTATCAGTTAGTACGAACCGCTCCCCCAACCAACTTAGTACCGGACGAACGACGCGCCAGAGAATAAGCCCCAGCCACGCGAAGAGCAGCAGCTGACGCACACCTTGCAGATCTCCCGGAGCAATCGCAGGGCCGTCGATAAAACCAATCAGCAACCAGCAGACGCCCGTGATAACCATGAGTTCCAAGAGCGGCCACACCAGCCGACCAAAAGTTGGATTGGTGTCCAGCAGAATTGCCTCGCGCGTGTCCAACTCATCATCGGGAAAGGTCATACAGCACTACCCCCGCTCCGAATCAGCCTGCGGGGACGCATAGCCGCCGTCAGTGGCACGAACATGGAACACGTCACCGGCCGCAACAAAGTGACTTGTGCCAGCTTCATCGGTGACGATCAATTCGCCGTCGGCACGCACGCCAACCGCCTTGCCCACCAGCACGCGATCCCCCGGCAACTCCACGCGCACGTTCGAACCGATGGTCGCGCACACCGCCTCGTAGTCCCGCAGCAGCTCCGCATCGCCCTTTCGCCACTGCGCTTGACGACGTCCCAGCGCACGCAGCACACCAGCGGAGATGTCGTCGCGGTCGAGGTTTTCCGCTCCCGCCAGGTATAGCGAAATGGCGTGTGGCACCGGCAGCTCATCTTCCTGCAGGGAAACGTTGACGCCGATTCCCGGAATGAGAATTGGCGGTGTCAGCGACGCGGCCTCCACCAGAATTCCGCAGAGCTTACGACCGTCAACCAGGACATCGTTCGGCCACTTCAGGGAAACGCGTTCAGGCGCAAGACCCGCAACTTCCACAACAGCATCGACAACTGCGAGGCCCGCGACTAACGGCAACAGACCCAGTTGCTCGGGTGCGAGCCCTTCCGGGCGCAGCAGCGCGCTGAGTGCAATGGACGCACCCTTCGGGGCCGTCCAACTACGACTCAGTCGACCGCGACCTGCGGTCTGCTCCGAGGCGATAAGCGCACTGAGATCTGCCACCTGCCCCAGTGCCGCCTGTTTCCGAAGATCAGCGTTGGTCGAACCAGTGGTTTCGACAACCTCAATGGAATTCCAGCCCGGCGCGGCTGCGCGCACACGCGTGGCGTCAAGAGGCTTGCGGGAAGCAACAATCCTGGGGTTGGTCATGCACAGCAGTCTAGCGCCATGGCCGGATTCACTGAGTCGTGACCTTTCTCAAGAGCTCTACAGCGTGAGAATCATCACAGCTCGCCTGCTTTACTATTTTCCTTCCCAAACACTACATTCCATAACATGACTATTTCCTCACGTTTGGCGGCGGAGCAACACACCACCGCTTTCCTCAATGAAGACCTTCTACGCCGACGCACTGCTGCACTGACTCCGATGGGGTCGCGGGGCTACGACAAGCTCAAACTGACTGAGCGCATGAATGCCCGCGAGCGCATTGACTACCTGCTGGACGAAGGATCTTTTGTCGAATTTGATGCGCTAGCCCGCCACCGCACTACCGCATTTGGGATGGAAGCCAAACGCCCCGCGACCGACGGAATCATCACCGGCTGGGGAACCATAGACGGCCGTGAGGTCTGCATCTTCTCTCAGGACGGCACAATCTTCGGTGGTGCACTCGGAGAGGTCTACGGCGAAAAGATGGTCAAGATTCAGGAACTTGCCATCACTACCGGCCGCCCCCTTATTGGCATGTACGAAGGTGCCGGCGCCCGCATCCAAGATGGCGCAGTCTCACTGGACTTTATTGCCCAGACGTTCCACCACAACGTTCGCGCCAGCGGCGTCATTCCGCAGATTTCAGTCATTTTTGGCGCCTGCGCGGGCGGAAATGCCTACTCCCCAGCACTGACGGACTTCGTTGTCATGGTGGAGGAAAACTCCCGTATGTTCGTCACCGGCCCTGACGTAATCGAAACAGTCACAGGCGAAAAAATCAGCCAGCACGAGCTCGGCGGCGCCGACACCCATATGGAGATCGCCGGAAACTCCCACTACACCGCCGCTAGCGAGCAGGATGGACTCGACTGGGTCTGCGATTTGCTCGACTACCTCCCCAACAACACAACCTCCCCCGCGCCCAGCTGGGATTCCGATGCCAGTGACGAAATCACCGACACCGATCGCACCCTCGACAGTCTCATTCCCGACAGCCCATCCACGCCGTACGACGTGCACGAAGTCATCTACGCGCTTTGCGACGATGCGGAGTTCCTGGAAATCCAGGAAAACCGAGCAGCCAATGTCGTGATTGGCCTTGGCCGTCTCAACGGTCAATCTGTTGGGTTTGTCGCTAATCAGCCCATGGAATTCGCGGGCTGTCTAGATATCGATGCAGCGGAGAAGGCCGCGCGATTCGTCCGAACCTGCGATTGTTTCAACATTCCACTCGTCTTTCTCGTAGACGTACCCGGCTTTCTCCCCGGTTCAAATCAAGAACACCAGGGAATTCTGCGCCGTGGCGCTAAATTGCTCTATGCGTATGCAGAAGCAACCGTTCCTAAAATCACCGTCACCATGCGCAAAGCCTATGGCGGCGCGTATTGCGTGATGGGATCAAAGGGGCTCGGCGCGGATGTAAATCTGGCTTGGCCGACGGCACAGATCGCCGTGATGGGCGCCTCAGGCGCAGTACGCTTCCTCCATCGTGCCGAGATTCGAACCGCCACCGAAGCAGCTCTCGCAGCAGACCCAGCGGCCGATAGATTTGGCACTCCCGAGAGTGTGAAAGAACTCATTGCTGAACTGGAAATGGGATACGAGCAACACATGCTCACGCCTTATCGTGCCGCCGAACGGGGGTTAATTGATGAAGTCATCCTCCCCTCCGAGACACGAACTCGAGTGATAAAAAATCTGCGCCTTCTAACTTCAAAGAAAGTACCGTGGCCTGCGCGCAAGCACGGCAATATTCCACTGTAAGAGCAGGCTTTTTGCTGTACAACGAGCTAGTCATTACCCCTACTTTTGTTAACAGCGATTGCCCCCAACTACCTCCCCCCGTTTTCGAAACGTAAACTAGTTGGTATGACGACTGCCGCAAATACATCAACCGGTGAAACCCCGGATTTGACCACTACTGCTGGAAAGCTGGCCGATCTGCGAGCCCGTCTCGCAGAGACCCAGGCTCCAATGGGCCAGGCCAGCATTGACCGCGTCCACGACAAGGGCAAGATGACCGCTCGTGAGCGCATCGAGTTCCTCTTGGACGAGGGCTCGTTCGTGGAGGTTGACGCTCTCGCACGTCACCGCTCCAAGAACTTCGGCCTCGACGCCAAGCGCCCTGTCACTGACGGTGTTGTGACAGGCTACGGCACCATCGATGGCCGCCAGGTCTGTGTCTTCTCGCAGGACGGCGCCATCTTCGGTGGCGCGCTCGGTGAAGTCTACGGTGAAAAGATTGTCAAGATCATGGATTTGGCCATCAAGACCGGTGTCCCAATTATCGGCATCAACGAGGGTGCTGGTGCCCGCATCCAAGAGGGCGTTGTTTCCCTCGGCCTCTACTCCCAGATTTTCTTCCGAAACACCCAGGCTTCTGGTGTTATCCCACAGATCTCCCTGATCATGGGCGCCTGCGCTGGTGGCCACGTCTACTCCCCGGCTCTGACCGACTTCATTGTCATGGTCGATGGCACTTCCAAGATGTTCATCACCGGCCCGGACGTTATTAAGACCGTCACTGGCGAAGAGGTCACACAGGAAGAGCTGGGTGGCGCTGGTACTCACATGAGCACCTCCGGTACTTCGCACTACACCGCCGCTGATGACGAAGACGCTCTGACTTTCGTTCAGGAATTAGTCAGCTACCTGCCGTCCAACAACCGCGCTGAGGCTCCTCGCATGGAGGCTGAGCCGTTCGAGGGCTCCATCGCTGACAACATCACTGAGACTGACCTCGAGCTCGACACGCTGATTCCGGACTCCCCAAACCAGCCGTACGACATCAAGGACGTCATCACCCGTCTGGTCGACGACGAGGACTTCCTGGAAATTCAGGAGGACTACGCACAGAACGTGGTCATCGGCTTCGGTCGCGTGGAGGGTCGCTCGGTCGGTTTCGTCGCCAACCAGCCGATTCAGTTCGCTGGCTGCCTCGACATCAAGGCATCCGAGAAGGCGGCTCGCTTCGTCCGCACCTGTGACGCCTTCAACATTCCGATCATCATGCTGGTTGACGTTCCAGGCTTCCTGCCGGGCACCAACCAAGAGTTCGACGGCATCATCCGCCGTGGCGCCAAGCTGCTGTACGCATATGCTGAGGCCACCGTCCCGAAGATTACCGTCATCACCCGTAAGGCCTACGGCGGAGCTTACTGTGTGATGGGCTCCAAGGACATGGGCGCTGACATCAACCTGGCATGGCCGACCGCTCAGATTGCGGTCATGGGTGCTTCCGGCGCTGTCGGCTTCATCTACCGCAAGGAGCTCAAGGCTGCTGCGGCCGAGGGCAAGGATGTCGTCGCACTGCAGAAGGAGTACGAGGCAGAGTACGAGGCCACCCTGGTCAACCCGTACATGGCTGCTGAGCGCGGCTTCATCGACGCCGTTATCCCGCCGAGCGAGACCCGCGGCCAGATCATCGAGGGTCTGCGTCTGCTGGATCGCAAGGTTGTTAACGTACCCGCCAAGAAGCATGGGAACATTCCGCTGTGACCGATTCCAAAAACACCCCAGCAACCGAAGACAAGGACGCCGCTACAGCCCCGGCTGCACCGTTCATGTCCGTCCTCAAGGGCAACCCGTCAGACGCTGAAACCGCCACGCTCGCGCTTTTGTTCGCAGGTATGGCAGCAGCCGGCGGTGCCCCAGAGGACCGCGGCCCGCGCAACAACTGGGGTCGGCTGGAAGAGGGTTTCCACCAGCCGCACCAGCACGTACCGGGCACGTTCCGCAACGTCCATTTCTACTAGTACAGCTACCGCTTACCGCGTAGTCGTTACCGCACGCTAGCTGCGTCGATTCGCTAGCACAAAGCGCCACCATCGGGTTTTCCGATGGTGGCGCTTTGGTTTTTGTTACTGCCTTAGCCTTGACCACTGCTTATTACTAGCGCTGTTCACCCAGCGACTCGCCATCAAACTCGTCATCGAGCTCCCGGTCCAGCCGACGCTGATCACGGTTGCGAGCTACCGGCCACACCACCTTGAACAGGAAATACACAAACGCCAGACCGATGGCAGCACCCACCACAGCGCCGGCAATGAATCCCCACGATTCCGATAGTGCCCCACCAGCGCTTGCCTCAGAGAGCATTTGCACTCTGATAAAACCAATCAGCCACAGCCCAATGACGGCTACGAGTGCTGCAATCTCGCCTTTTGTAAGACCATTAATCTTCGGCATTGGCACTTGACGTCGCAACCACCGCTGCGAAAACAGGAGTCCAACCAGCGGCATCAAGATGATTGCCACTGTCACGCCCACCATCTTTGGCTCTGGAATGAGCCAAATCAGTACCGTTGCAAGCACGTAATTAGCCCACATCATCATTGTGAACCCGTACGTGTAGGACTTATGCAGCAACATCTGCTGATACTCATCGTCCACCGTGGCGCTGTTGCGTTCAATTACGACATCCGCATAGGGCATTGTCAGTATCCTTCCTCACCAAAAATTTCTTCGACTGTTTTTCCCAGTACCTTGCAGATACGCAACGCCAAATACACCGAAGGCGAGTAATTTCCCCGCTCGATATTTGCAATGGTTTGCCGCGAGACCTCCACCTTCGCGGCTAAATCCGCTTGGCTCAGCTCCAACCAGCGTCGGTATCTCCTGACCTGGTTCGAACGTTCTTCCCCACTCATCTGTGTACTTTCTTTAACTTGATGTCCACTTTACTTTACATCACTAGAAGGCAGCTGCCATCTAAAAAAATCTGCCTGTTCTTACAATCGGGCCAACCCCACGCATGTTTGCCACAAAAATTAGGCTTTACGATTCCACCCTCACTAAAATCACTAACTATGAGCAGCCCCCGAATCGTCTTGGCTTCCACTTCCCCTTCGCGACTGCACATTCTGCGCTCTGCAGGCATCGAGCCCATCACAGTAGCGCCCAACGTCGACGAGGATGCCGTAATCACAGCCCTTCCGGACGCATCGCCGGTACGCATCGTCGAGGAACTCGCACAGGCCAAGGCACACGCTGCCTCTCCGGCCTACCCCAATGACATTGTCATTGGCGGGGATTCAATGCTGCTTCTCGACGGGCAGTTGCAGGGCAAGCCCCACACGGAAGAAAAGACCATTGAGCGCTGGCATCAACAGAGTGGCCGGACGGCTGAGCTGATTACTGGTCACTGTGTCGTGACACCAAAGGGCGAGCACCTTGAGGTGGCGATTACTTCCCTCGATTTCGCTGAAGTCCCAGAAGAGGACATCCGTGCCTACGCTGCGACGGGCGAGCCGCTGAAGTGCGCTGGCGCGTTTACTTTGGAGGCTCTAGGCGGCTGGTTTGTCGATGGCATCAATGGCGACTCATCCAGTGTGATCGGACTGTCGCTACCTGTCGTGCGCCGAGCTCTGTATCGCTACGGCTATTCGGTCTCCCAGTTCTGGAATCGGTAGGCATCGCAAGGACGTCGTAAAGCAAAAACCGCACCAAATTGGTGCGGTTTTCTTAGCTGTTGAGACTACTTGTTAGCAGCCTCAACGCGCTTGATGGCCTCCTGAGCAACAAGCTCCTGAATACCCATATCCAGCTCGGAGGTGAAGCCGACACAGGAGCAGTTGATCTCGCCGAGAACGTAAGTGTCCTCGCCGTCCTCGCCGTCTGCCAGCATGAAATCAGCGGTCCAGATTAGCGGGATATTGTCGCCACCGAGGTTCTCGGCAATGACCGGGCGAGCCTCAGCAAACATGTCGATGAGGTCCTGCCACTCTTCCGGCTTGTTGTAGGTGTACTTCGCGCCAGAGAACAAGGTTGCGGAGAAAGCGTCGCCGCCCTCGGCCGGCTTCTTGTGAACCACGAAGACCGGGTGCGGACCGACCAGCAGAATGCGAATTTCGCCTTCGGTGATGCGCGGCATGAAGCGCATGTCCACGAGCATGCCGTTATCGCCGATGATGTACTGGTCGCAGAAATCCATGAACTCGCCGAGCTCGCGAGTCTCGGTGTGGTTGTCCACGGCCTCGGTGCACTTCAGCTTGGTGTTCAGCGGCAGCGGGGTGCCCGGCTCAACGTTCTTAGCAACCTCTTCGTCAGCGATACGCACGCGCCAAATGCCAGATCCGGTGGAGCCACGGTTCTGCTTGAGGACGCGCTCGCCGTAGGACAGGGAGGTCGGGAAAGTGCTGTGGAATGCCTCGACGTCGTAGTATGCAGCGGTGTCAGACGGAACCAGGTCGGTGTCCTTGAGCTTGACCAGTGCGTCCTTTGCGCCGTAGGCCATCATTTCGCCCGGGGTGGACATACCAACCAAACCAGCGACCGAGAGACTGGTCAGAAGCTCGAAGTAGCCCCTCTCACCACCCGGGATGTTGCCCGGGTTTACGCGGGAGATGTAGCCGTCGAAGTTCTGGGAGACGTAGTCGTACAGGTCGTCCTTCCACTCCGGTCGGTAGTAGACGACCTCAGCGGACCAACCGGCTTCGCGGATAGCGTTGACGATTGGCATGGTGTCCTTGCGGTGTCCGTCGAAGTACTTGTCCGAGCCGCCCTCGATCTCGAATACAACAATGTTCTTGTGCACAGGCACTCCTTTTAAGAAAATACATGGACTTCCGGCACTCAATTGTCTCCGTAACGCAGCGAATACCCAGGCAGATAGCCCATTTCAGCCCATTTTCCAGTGATACGAATCAACACAGTTTTTGCGCTAACTCTCAGCTAAATTTTAGGGCACTACCTGGACTCCAAGCGCGCTGAAAACACTGCTTTTACCCCCAACTGTGAGGCGTATCCCAGGGTGGCCGCGGACGCAATTGTTGCCGTCGGAAAGCGCTCACACTGGGGACTATTCCGCCGTTCGCCACGCGACCCGTAAACTAGATATGCAATTGACGATAAACGTCAGAAAGTCCCACCCACCCAACTTGCGCCAAGGGAGTATCCGATGGCTGTTCCGCACGACCCGCACCCCCAGTTCCAGCAGTACGCCCACCCTGAGCGCCTCGTCTCTAGCTCCTGGCTTGCTGCCCGACTGGGCTCTCCCGGTCTGCGCGTTGTTGAATCCGACGAGGACTCACTGCTCTACGACATTGGACATATTCCGGGCGCGGTTCGCATCGACTGGCATCACGACCTCAACGATCCTGTGCGCCGCGACTATATCGACGCCGAAGGCTTTGCCGAGCTCATGCGCGAGAAGGGTATCTCGCGCGATGACACCGTCGTAATCTACGGCGACAAGTCCAACTGGTGGGCCGCCTACACACTCTGGGTTTTCGAGCTTTTTGGGCATCCCGACGTGCGCCTGCTTAACGGTGGCCGCGATGCCTGGATGACTGAAGAACGAGACACGAGCTTCGAGGTCCCCAATTACCCACGCACTGACTACCCTGTCGTCGAGCGCGACGACAAGACACTGCGCGCCTACTTCAGCGATACACGTGAGCTCATTGGAAAGGCTCCGATTATCGACGTGCGCACTCCGGAGGAGTATGCCGGTGCACGAACCCACATGGTCGATTACCCACAGGAAGGCGTCCTGCGTGGTGGCCACATTCCAACCGCGGTAAACATTCCATGGAATCAGTCCGTTCACCCGAACTCGCGTTTCCGCGATCGCGAAGAGCTCGAGCAGATTTACGCGCACGTCCAATTTGAAGATGAGGCGATTGTCTACTGCCGCATCGGCGAGCGCTCCGCGCACACCTGGTTTGTACTGCACCACCTGCTCGGCCACGAGAATGTTCGCAACTACGACGGCTCGTGGGTTGAGTGGGGCAATATGATTGGCATGCCCATTGCCCACGGTTCGGAGCCGGGAAGCCTGTAGGCGATCGACGCAACCGGTGGGCGCTTCCCCCACCGTTTTTCCAGCGTCAGCGGCTGACGCTACACCGGAGATTTAGTTTCCCCCTGCCGCCCCCAATCAAGGGGGCGGCTCTTGCACTCTTGGGTGATAATTTTAACCACAAACCTAGGTTTTTGGGCGGAAAATAGCCACTTCAGCTGCCCCCATGACCACTTGAACGCTGCTCAAGACCACAATCCCTACCCCCTTATGTAGCGAGCAAAAAGAGGTTGCTTACCGCACCTGTGACACAATGGAGACATTGGGTCACACGCTGTTAGCTACCGCGTGGTGAACCGCATTGCGGTTCACCACTCAGTTAACTGCAGTGCTGCTTGTGATTCCTACAAATGACTGTCGCAACCTTGCCCCGAGGGCCAATTCTCGGGGTGCCCACGAAAAATGGAGGATTTCGTGTCCGAGCAGACCACTGAAAAAATCACGAAGGTTCTCGTCGCCAACCGTGGCGAGATTGCCGTTCGCGTTATTCGCGCTGCGAAGGACGCCGGCATTCCTTCCGTCGCCGTTTACGCTGAGCCGGATGCGGACGCTCCTTTCGTGACCATGGCGGATGAGGCTTTTGCTCTCGGTGGCACCACTTCCGCTGAGTCCTACCTAGTTTTCGACAAGATTCTGGACGCCGCAAAGAAGTCCGGCGCTAATGCCATCCACCCGGGATACGGCTTCCTGTCGGAGAACGGCGACTTCGCTGAGGCTGTTGAGAACGCTGGCCTGATCTGGATTGGCCCGTCACCAGAGTCCATCCGCGCCCTGGGCGACAAGGTCACCGCTCGTCACATCGCGCTGAAGGCTGACGCTCCAATGGCTCCAGGCACCAAGGAGCCAGTTAAGGATGCAGACGAGGTCGTCGCGTTCGCTAAGGAGCACGGTCTGCCAATCGCCATTAAGGCCGCTTTCGGTGGCGGTGGCCGCGGCATGAAGGTCGCACACAAGATGGAAGAGGTCGCCGACCTCTACGAGTCCGCTACCCGTGAGGCCGTTGCGGCCTTCGGTCGCGGTGAGTGCTTCGTAGAGCGCTACCTGGACAAGGCACGCCACGTCGAGTGCCAGGTTCTCGCTGATAAGCACGGCAACGTCGTTGTCGCCTCCACCCGTGACTGCTCGCTACAGCGTCGTTTCCAGAAGCTCGTCGAGGAAGCACCCGCTCCGTTCCTGACCCCAGAGCAGGATGAGCGCCTGCGCCAGTCCGCTAAGGACATCTGCCGCGAGGCTGGCTACTACGGTGCGGGCACCGTTGAGTACCTGGTTGGCGCTGACGGTCTGATTAACTTCCTCGAGGTCAACACTCGTCTACAGGTGGAGCACCCGGTCACCGAGGAAATTACCGGCCTCGATCTGGTCCGCGAGCAGTTCCGCATTGCTGAAGGCAAGGAACTGTCCATCAAGGAAGACCCGGAGATGCGCGGTCACGCTTTCGAGTTCCGCATCAACGGCGAGGACGCCGGCAGCAACTTCATGCCGGCTCCGGGCACCATCACCAAGTACGTCGAACCGTCCGGCCCGGGTGTCCGCATGGACACCGGCATCAAGGAGGGCGACGTCATCGGCGGCCAGTTCGACTCCATGCTGGCCAAGCTGATTGTTTGGGGCGAGACCCGCGAAGAGGCCCTACGCCGCTCCGCTCGTGCTCTGTCCGAGTACCAGGTTGAGGGCCTGGCAACGGTCATTCCGTTCCACCGCCACATTGTGGAGAACCCGGCGTTTGTCGGCGATGGCGAGAAGTTTGACGTCTACACCAAGTGGATTGAAGAGGAATGGGACAACCCGATTGCTCCGTACGACGGTGACTCCGACGCTGACACCGACACCGTTCCGGCTCAGAAGGTTGTCGTCGAGATCGACGGTCGCCGCGTCGAGGTAGCCCTGCCGGGCGACCTGGCTCTGGGCGGCGGCAACGCTGGTGCCAAGAAGAAGAGCAAGAAGAAGCGCGCTGGCGGTTCCAAGAAGGCCGCTTCCGGTGACGCTGTGGTTGCTCCGATGCAGGGCACCGTCATCAAGGTCAACGTCGAAGAGGGCCAGGAAGTCTCCGAGGGTGACACCGTGGTTGTCCTTGAGGCCATGAAGATGGAAAACCCAGTCAAGGCTCACAAGGACGGCGTTGTCACGGGTCTGGCTACCGAGGCTGGCTCAGGTGTCGGCAAGGGCGATGTCCTGATGGAACTGAAGTAGTTCTAAAGCTCTAAGCGGGGCTGGTTGCGATGGGATTCGCAGCCAGCCCCGCTTGATTCTTTTCAGCCCCTCCCCCGGCGCCCTTAAACACTGTTCAGGACGTCTAGAGTGGACGGTATGGAACCCATGGAAGTAAATGCCGGCCGCTTCTACTGCCGTCCGCTGCGCCACGATTCCCGCGTCGATGACGCCCCGGTCGCAACCCAATTACTCACAGAATTGGCCCCTGACTCCGTCGCCGAGTTCCTTCGGAACTCCACCACCGAGTGGGAAAACGACACCGCCTACCGCTTTGCGGTTGCTGAGCAGACGAACGTCGAGATGCTCGCACTAGCAACCGTCGAGGTCATCAATGCCGACCACGTCAGCATCACCGTCCGTCCCGCAGGCGATCCCGCACGCGTGTTGCCTAACGACGATCAGGTCCTCACCAAGGTAACCGTCGCCGACGGCGTCGAAGCCGCCGAAAAAGCCCTCCACCGATGGGCAGAGGGCTTCTTGGGCAAGAAAGTCAGCTAGCCGAACTGGCACCGCTGCGACTGCTCAGTCCTAGGCGCCGGAACGCAGCAGGTAGATATCCATAATCCAACCGTGCTCCGCACGGAGCTTCTTTTTCAGCTCCGCAATCTCTTCGCCGACGTCGCCAACGCGACCACGGCGGAGCGTCTCCAGCTCCGTTCCCAGGAATGCACCCCAGAGAATCTCTTCCTCCGGGTCCGCGTGCTCGAGCCAGGCTGCACCGCCATCGAGCATCACCACCGCATCCATGCCAGGCGCACGCTCCCCCAGGCGCCGACCAGTGGTAATCAATACCGGCTTACCAATCTGGTTCAGGCACTCTCCATGCGCTGCGGTCAGCGCGGAAATCGCCGTCACACTGGGGATAACTCGCGAGCGCACGTCCAGCCCAAGGTCGCGGACGCGCTGCAAAATCCGCAATGTTGAGTCATACAAGGAGGGGTCACCCCAGACCAAGAACGCACCGCGGCGCTTGCCCTCTCGTCCGAGGTGAGCGACGAAGGCGTCGGCAAGCAGCTCTGCACGGCGCTGATGCCAGTCACGGACGACTGCGCCGTAGTTATCGGGCGTGCGGTCACGTGGCGGGTCGGGAACGGTAACGAGTTCGACATGCGGCGCATGCTTATCGACGATCGCCTGTCGCGCAGCCAACAAGTCCGCTTTGGCATCACCCTTGTCGAGAGCAAAAACTACGTCGACATCAGCAAGAGCGCCGATAGCCTCGAGCGTAATGTGGCTCGGACTACCGGCGCCGATTCCGATGATGTCTACATCGACATATCCGCTGTATACAGGGCTCTCGGCCTGAGTGCGGGCGGCGTCGTTTCGACTAGTGATTGGTCGGATCTCCCTCGTAACCGAACTGTTCAGCCATCTCATCTGGAGACAGGCCAGCCATCGAACCCTGGAGGTTAGCCGAAGCGGCCTGCTTCAAGTAAATCTCGCAAGCGTTGGCCATGTACTTGGAGTCGTACACGTTCATCTCCAGAATCGGAGTCAAAGAGCCATCATCTTCCATGCGCGAAACCAAAAGGTGCGGCTTGTCCGAGTCCGTGGTCATGGAGCACTTAATCTTGACACCGTTGACATCCGTGAAAGTTGGCTTAATCATTTTGTCATCCTCCTCCAAAACAGCGACCGGAAAATAAGTAGCGCTGTTGTGACCGCAAGCGCAAGAAAGTCGCTCGTTATAAACCATGTTAGCCAGATTCCGGGCGGCACCGCCGAGCACAAAAGCACATGGGGGTAATAGCGAGCTTCCTGCATGTTTGCGTGTCAGGTCGAGGACCAAATTGCCACGAGAGCTCGCAGATGCGTTAAAGTGATGAAGTAATTTTTCCGGTAGTTGCGAATCTTTTTCGTTGCTGATTATCCGGAAGATGACTGCCCTAGTAGCTCAGTGGATAGAGCACGGCTCTCCTAAAGCCGGTGTCGGAGGTTCGATTCCTCTCTGGGGCACAAATACCCTCGCGACCTTTTACATATAGGGCGCGGGGGTCTTTGTTTTTCTCACGACCGGCCACTACGCCCCCTCCTGAGAACGCATCACCCAGCAATTTCCAGAAACACTTGTGTTAGGCTTACCTAATCACGTGGCGTGTAGACTTCCGCCAGTACAAAACAGCCCAAGACTTGTTGAAGGACAGTGACAACTATGACTGGCCTAGCTAAAGCAGCAGCACCGAAGCGTAAGCCCCGTAAGGCACACGAGGCAACAGTTACTGGACGTCGCCAGATTTCCCCAGACCTTGTTCGTTTGAGCATGAACTCGCCTGCATTTGTGGGCAAGGAGCTGGAGTTTACCGACCATTACATCAAATTATTGTTTGTGCCAGAGGACGCTGATTACTCCTGGCCGTTCGATATTGCGAAAATTCGCGCCGAACAGCCGCGAGACAAACTGCCAATCACCCGCACCTACACTCTGATTAATGTGGACTCCGAAACCGGCGACTTTGACGTCGACTTCGTCACCCACGGCGATTCCGGCCTGGCTGGACCGTGGGCACGCGTAGCCGAAATCGGAGACAAGCGTGGCTTCTTAGGGCCAGGAGGCGCATGGGGACCTGCAGCAGAATATGAACACTTTGTACTCGCCGGCGATGAGTCCGCAGCGCCAGCTATCAGCGCCGGACTGAAGCATCTCCCAGCAGGCACGACCGCAACCGCATACATCGAAATCGAGTCCGAAGACCGGAAGTTTGAGCTTCCAACCCGAGAGGGTGTGGAAGTCCATTGGGTCCTCCGCAACGGCGCAACCCACGGCACAGAGCTATCCCGCGCAGTGCGCGAGGCGGGCATTCCAGAAGGTAAGAAAACTAGCTGGTTCGTCCACGGTGTCGCCGAGATGATCAAGGAATTGCGCCGCTTCCTCTTCGTTGAATCTGAGATCCCGAAGAAGGACGTTTCCATTTCTGGCTACTGGCGTATCGGTATGACCGAAGACCAGTGGCAGTCTTCTAAACGAGAATTCAACGCTGAGGTTGAGGCCGAGGAGGAAAGAGCCAGGGCCTGACGTTTGCTCGAACGTTAGCGCTCGCTACGCCTTTCAACAACGACGCGTTTTCCTGCCAACCAGTCGAATGGGTGCCAGCGGCAAACAGCAACCCAAATCATCAGGACACCAAAAAACAGTTCAACGTTTGGCTCAAAACCCGTAGGCAAGAAAATCAGCGACAATAGGTAACAATTACGTACCGCTGCCCGCCAACCTCTGTGCCAAGAATCGTCTCCTGATTCGAGCTCCGATGTTCCCTCTGGCTGAGCGACTTCGAACGGAGTTGCCCCAGAGTCTGCTTTCCGCGCTGGAACAACGTGTAGCAAAAATGCGCTTTTACCAAACGTCTGTTCACCGCGAGCCTCTGCAACCACGCGCACAAAGAAAAAGACAGCTGGGAATATGACACCATACAAAATCCTGAACTCTGGCGGACTCGGCAGCGCCCAGTTCGCCATGGCTGCTTCCCACGCAAGTTTGCCAAGTGCCACAATGATGGCAACAAAGATTCCTACAAGGAACGAATCCAGTATCCACGCGCCACTGCGCCGAGCGAACAAATCCGCATTACTCTTGACGGGGAATCGATTCGGGGTGCGCCGATACATGGGACACACGCTATCAAAACCACTTATGACTTCACAGACGAATTGCCTTTCCCTACCGCACCCGTTCTGCCACGATTAGAAGCATCCAGTATGCAAATCGAAAAGTTGACTGTATAGTTGCCGGTTGAATCAACCTATCTATTGGGTGTCAGCAACTACCTTGCCAATAACTTGGCAAGTTCCCCTATAGCTGGCACCCCCAGTGGTTTTTCAGGAGACGCCGCCCCAGAAAGCCGAGAATTAAACCACGCGACGCAGGCCCGAGAAGCCCAGAAAGTGAGATGGATGTGAATACGCGAACTCAGCTGTCAGCCGTACAGCACCCTAAACTCACTGCCGTCCGGCGCAAGAACCGCCAGCACTTGGCGCTGGCCTGCTGCTTCCTCACCTTCGCAGCCATGGCCACCAGCTGCGCCAACAGCGAAAGCGAGGAGGTTGCCGCGACGCAAACCTCGTCGTCAAGCCAACTTACTACGGTGTCGACGACGAATTCGCCGACGACGACCGGACCAAAGGTTCGAGAAGGCGGTACGCCGCGCATCGGGCACCTGTGCCCGAACCAGACCGGCGAAATACGAATGAGCGCCAACGGCCAGAATCTTGAATGCGCACAAGTCGGCGAGCAGGAAGTGTGGACGGTGCTGCAGCAAACCCCCGCGAACCCGACATCGCAGCAAATGTGGATCTCCACTACTCCGACGACCTCTGAGCCACAGCCTCAGGAACCTGAGCCGACGACTCCGAGCGAGAGCACAACGGAGACAAGTGAGACGGAGAGCTCGACGACCTCTGATTCTTCCACGCCTCCCGATACTTCAACGACTCCGACAACCTCCGGCGAGCCGACAGAATCGGAATCGGAGCAGGAAGAGCAGCCAAGCGAAGATAATCATGGGCTCACCGGCCTGTTCCGCTAGGTTCGTCTCGGGCTGCGAGGTTCGTCGGCTCGGGGCTCCGTTAGGTAAGGTGCCCTAGCTCGCCCTAAAAACCAAAATCCGCTGCAACAATACTGCAGCGGATTTTTTATTTACCCAACAGATACGAAGAGACGAGCCTGAACAGATCTGAGCCCGCCACAATGGGGCGGAGCACCCGCGCTCCCCTACTTGCGGTGACGGCGGTTGTAGAACGGCGTCGGAACGACGGTGGCGGTAATGTCGGCGCCTTCAACGGTCAGCTCCGTGCCAGTGGAGGACTGCCAACGCTGAACGTATGCAAAACCGATGGGGTGACCCAAAGTCGGCGACACCTTGGCGGAAGTCAGCACGCCAACCTCGTTACCTTCCGCATCAATGAGCTTGGTGCCACGCTTCGGAGCTTCATCACCGGAGAAACGCAGACCAACCAGCAGCTCCTTCGACTGCGGACGATTAATCAGTGCATTGCGCCCAATAAACTGCCCCTTGGTCGGCCCCATGATGGACTTCAGACCGGCCTCCAGCGGAGTGCGGTCTCGAGTCAGCTCGTAGCCATAGAGCGGCATACCGGCCTCAAGACGCAGGGTGTCGCGGCAGGCCAGACCACACGGCAGCAGGCCGAGGTCAGCGCCGTTGTCAGCCGGATCCTCCGGGTTTTCCACCTTGCCACCTGCTGCAATGATTGCACGCCAGACCTCGACGGCGCGGTCAGCCGGCGGGAAGATCTCGAAGCCGTCCTCACCGGTGTAGCCGGTTCGGGCAACAATCATTTCCACACCTGCGACCTCGAGCAGAGTGCAAGAGTAGTAGTTCATGCCATCGAGAGTCGCGTGCAGATCCTGTGGCAACAGACGGCGCAGAAGCTTCGCAGCCTTCGGCCCTTGAATGGCCAGGAGCACATTCTTGTCATTCATGCGCTCAACCTCGACGTTGTAGCCACCAACGCGCTCGCGCAGCGTCGAGTACACATCTTCAGCGGCTGCGGCATTCTGCACCAGCATGAATTCGTGACTACCGAGGCGGTAAATGATGAGGTCATCAATAATGCCGCCGTCTTCCTGCACAATCATGGTGTACTTGGCACGACCCAACGCCAGCGGCTTGATTGCCGAAATCAGGGAGTGTGCAAGGAACGCCGCCGCATCCTCACCAGTGACGCGGATGATACCCATCAGCGACAGGTCGAAAACACCAACGGCCTCACGCACTGCGTTGTGCTCTGCAATTTCCGAAGAGTAGCGGAACGGCACTTCGTAGCCACCAACATTGCGCATTTCTGCGCCAAGGCTTACGTGCTCATCATGCAGGGCGCTACGGAAAGAATTGTTGTTCTCAGAAGCGCCAGAATTGTCAGTCATACACACTCCAATTATTGCGGTGGGGCAAACCAGATTGTTACCTTCCCACCTTATATCTAAGACTCCGTGCTCGCTTCCGCGAGCCCCTGCGGATCCAGGGCAACAGGCCCGTCCATTAACTATCATGCACTGATTCGCACATGCTTGACGACGACCCCGCGCCCACCACAAAGGCCCCGCTACCAGTGACGATAACGGGGCCTTTGCATTTGTCTATTCAGTTAATTGCGATTGGCTGAGCTGTTCGGGCAGCGTTGCCAGCCAAGGACGCAGTGGTTATTAGTGATCAACCGCAGCCTCGGTGCCAACACCGGTCAGGGAGCGAACTTCCATCTCAGCTGCCAGGTCATCGAAGTTATCCGGCTTGCCCATGTAGGTGGCGATGATGCCAGCCAGGAACGCCAGCGGGATTGCGAGCAGACCCGGCGAGGTCAGCGGGAACCAGGAGAAGTCAACCGACGGAATCATCGAGGACTCGCTGCCGGAAACTGCCGGGGAGAAGATAATCAGAACCAGCGAGGCGATGACACCGGTGTACATGGAGGCAACTGCGCCTGCGGTGTTGAAGCGCTTCCAGAACAGGGACATCAGGATGGTTGGTACGTTTGCGGATGCTGCCACTGCGAAGGCCAGCGACACCAAGAAGGCGACGTTCTGCCCCATGGCCAGGATGCCGAGGATAATGGCGACAACGCCCAGCACGATTACGGTAATGCGGGAGACACGAACCTGCTCGGCTTCCGTGGCCTGTCCCTTGCGGATCACGGCCTGGTAGAGGTCCTGGCCGACAGACGCGGAAGCGGTAATTGCCAGACCAGCGACCACGGCCAGCACGGTAGCGAACGCCACTGCGGAAATCACTGCCATGAAGATGGAGCCACCGATTTCGAAGGCCAGCAGCGGAGCTGCAGCGTTGGCTCCGCCCGGGGCGGCGTTGATTCGGTCCGGACCAACAAGTGCGGCGGCGGCATAACCGAGTACCAGGGTCAACAGGTAGAAACCACCGATGAGGATGATTGCCCAGGTCACGGACTTACGAGCTTCCTTTGCAGTCGGCACCGTGTAGAAGCGCATGAGCACGTGCGGCAGACCAGCAACACCGAGGACCAGTGCCAGGCCCAGAGAGACGAAGTCCAGCTGCTGAACGAAGGAGCCGCCGTACTTCAGACCCGGCTCAAGAATGGCGGAGGCTTCGTAGCCCTTCTCGGCGATGTGATCCGAGCTCGCGTGCATGTCCACTGCGTCCTGCAGGAGCTGGGAGAAGTTACCCTTAACGCCAACCAGGATGATCAGAGTCATGATGATGACAGCACCGACCAGCAGGACGGCCTTAATCATCTGCACGTAAGTCGTGCCCTTCATACCACCGATGAGAACGTAAGCAACCATGATGATGCCGACGACCGCGACAACGATGGACTGCTGAGTGGAGTCGTGAATGTTGAGCAGCACGGCGACCAGGGAACCTGCACCGGCCATCTGCGCGATGAGGTAGAACAGGGTCACCGCGAGGGTCGAGATAGCAGCCGCAGTACGTACCGGGCGCTGCTTAAGACGGAAGGACAGCACGTCGGCCATGGTGAACTTACCGACGTTACGCAGCGGCTCTGCAACCAACAGCAGCGCGACCAGCCAGGCTACGAAGAAGCCGATGGAGTAAAGGAATCCGTCGTAACCAGTCAGCGCAATGGCGCCGACGATACCGAGGAAGGAAGCCGCCGAGAGGTAGTCACCCGCAATGGCAAGACCGTTTTGGGTACCGGAGAACTGTGCGCCACCGGTGTAAAAGTCTGATGCTCCCTTGTTTCCGCCCTTGCCCACTCGAGTAACGATGAACATGGTCGCAACAATGAAGGCGACGAAGACCGCGATGTTGAGAATCGGGTTACCTGCTGCTGCAGTGTCATCTGCAGCAAAGAAACTAGTCAGCATGCCTATGCCTCCTTCTTTGCGACGATTTCAGCGATTTCTCCGCTTTCCAGTGCCTCGCGCAGCTCTGCCTGCATCGGCTCAAGCTTCTTGTTGGCGAAGTTGATGTACACCCAGGTGATGGCGAAGGTGGTCACGAACTGGAGCAGACCAAGGACGATGCCCAGGTTGATATTGCCCAGTACGGGAGTCGCCATGAGATCCGGCGCGAACGTCGCAAGCAAAACGAATGCGATGTACCACACCAGACCTGCGACGGTCATCGGGATGGCGAAAGAACGGAATGTAGAGCGGAGCTCTTGGAACTGCGCTGAGTTTTGCACGTAGCGGTACTCGGCCGCCTGTGGCTTATGCCGGTCTGTCGGCAAGGGAGTTGCGGACACGGGCTAATCCTTTCCAGGAAGTTATGCAGGTGTTCGTAATGAGGTTCAGCACAGCCACCCCGAGGGTGTGCCATGCACCACATTTTTCATTATGTGTGGAAACAAAGTTACCTGGAACACAGTTAGCAAAGAAGTTAAATGCGGCTAACTACTTCTCAGCGAGCCTTAAGGCACCCCCAAAAACGCCATTACCTGCATACTTAGGCGCCGTTTTTACTACCCCCATTTACGCCGTTGTACTCGTGTTCTCCGCTTCTTCCGGCAATGGCTTACTCTGACGCCACCACCACAGCGCTTCGATAATGACCGCGCCGATGGCCCCCACGATCAGCGCGGGAATCAACAGCTCCCGCCCTACCCAGTACAGATTAAGCACTGTGGCCACTGAACGAACCGAGAAGATGAACAGGTAGGCTCCTGCCGATACCGCCAGCAACAGAACCTTCCACCAGGTGTATGGCCTAGCCACGACCACCAAAACCCAAAATGCCGAAACAATCAGCACAATGAGGGTCGCAGTAGACGCCTCCCCTCGTGCCGCATCGCTGGCGTCGACTCCCGGGTTTGCCCACAACCAAAACATGAAGGTCAACAACCCCACCGTGATGCCCGCCGGTATCGCTAAGCGCAACACGCGCCGCACGAAACCATCGCGCGCACGCTCCAAGTTAGGAGCCAACGACAGCACGAACGCCGGGATTCCAATTGTGAACCAACCCGTAATCGTCACGTGAATCGGCTCGAATGGATAATCCATCCCCCACAGCCCCACAGCCAGCGCCAGCACCACCGAGTAGATGGTCTTCGTCAAAAAGAGGTTGGCCACACGCTCGATATTGCCAATGACGCGACGCCCCTCCGCCACAATCATCGGCATCACGGCGAAGCGATTATCCAACAGCACCAACTGCGCAACCGAACGTGTCGCCGGCGCCCCATCCCCCATAGCCACGCCCAGGTTCGCCGCTTTCAGCGCCAGCACATCATTGACACCATCACCGGTCATCGCCACATGATGCCCCCGCGACTGCAGCGCATGAACCATATCGCGCTTATTCTCCGCCGTGACACGGCCGAAGATCTGCCGCGACTCCACAATGTCTGCGAACTCGTTGCGGATCTCGGTGGGCTTGGCTTCGCTATTCTCATCGCGGCTGACCGGAAGCTCAGACGCATCGACAGGATTGTTAGCCCCCTCCATTTCCAGCTCACGTGCAACAGCCCCCACGGAGCGGTCATTGTCACCAGAAATGACCTTGACCTCGACGCCTTCTTCATAGAAGTAGGCCACCGTGTCTGCCGCATCTGAACGCACCTTCTGCCCCAGCACGACAAGGGCGACTGGCTCCAACTCCACCTCGCCACTCTTCCGCAGCGCACCGCCGGGCAGGTCATCTGCCCCAACTGAGGTCCGCGCGAGCAGGAGCACACGAAGTCCTTCCTCCATAAGCTCCCGAGCTTTCTGCATGCCGACCGCGGAGTCGTCGACAAGCACATCGGGCGCGCCGAAAACCCACGTCGCGCCGCCGCGATACGTCAGCGCCGACCACTTATTCGCCGAGGTAAAGGGGCGGGTTTTGGTTTGTTCATGCTTTACGACGTCCCCTGCGTCCGCAAGCCCATCGAGCAGTGCACGAGCCGTTGCGTTGGGACGATCGTCGAGCTTGCACAGATCGATGAGCGCGGAGTCGACCTCATCGCGGGAAGTACCGTCACCCGATACGATGTCGACTTCCACTAGCTGCATCGCGTTTTCGGTGAGCGTGCCGGTTTTGTCGACGCACACGGTATCGACGCGCGCGAGACCTTCGATGGCGGGCAACTCATTGACCAGCACTCGATGTCGCCCCAAGCGCACCACCCCAAGGGCAAAAGCGATGGTGGTCATGAGGACAAGCCCCTCAGGGACCATGGGCACCAGCGTGGCGACCATCCCCAGCAGCGCATCGTTGAAATCATCGCCGGCGACAAAGAGCTGCGTATAGATTGCCAAGGCGCCGACGGGAATGAGAATCCAGGAAATGTAGGTCAGGATCTTGTTGATGCCGCGGAAGAGCTGGGAATCAGTCAGCGTGAATTTGTTGGCCTCAGCTGCGAGCTTGGCGGCGTAAGCCTCCTTGC
Organism: Corynebacterium sp. HMSC14H10; assembly: GCF_001807105.1. NCBI lineage: Bacteria > Bacillati > Actinomycetota > Actinomycetes > Mycobacteriales > Corynebacteriaceae > Corynebacterium > Corynebacterium sp. HMSC14H10. The sequence goes on from NZ_KV787410.1 coordinate 89,487, forward strand.
CCACTTTGGTGGCCTGATATCGCGCCGACCCCACCACGACCGAGGAACCCGAGTAGACCATGTCCCCAACGCTCTTATCGACGGCATCGGATTCACCGGTGAGAGAGGACTCATCGACAGCCACGTCAGAGGCGTAGCGGAGAATACCGTCAACGACGATTTGGTCACCGGGACCAACCTCGATGAGATCGTCGAGGACGACGGACTCGCGGTCGATCTCGCGAGCAGGCTCCCCGTCGCGAATGACCATGGGTTTTGCACGGCCGACAATGGAAAGCTTGTCCAGTGTGCGCTTGGCACGCAGTTCTTGGATGATGCCGACGATAGAGTTGGCGATAATCAGCAGACCAAAGGCACCGTTGACGATTGAGCCGGTATAGAGCACGACTGCGAATAAAACAGCGAGAATACCGTTAATCCGGGTAAACACATTGGCACGGATAATGTCCCACACACTGCGCCCGGATGTTGGCGGCAGCTCGTTGACGTGCCCCAACTCGATGCGTTGCTGGACCTGCTGTTGAGTAAGACCGCTGTCGGGAGTTTTCCACGAGCCCATGTCTGCCTACCCTATTCGCCTAATTGCTGAACCTATTCGACCTATTTGCCAATGAAATTTGGTTCGCGCTTTTCGGCTCGCGCCTTCGATGCCTCCGCAGCATCCTCGGAAGCCCACACCGTGTCGTAGAGCTCCTGCTGGTAGTCCTTCAACGGGCTATGTGTCTCATCGTCGTTGAGCACTGCCTTGTGGTAGGCCAGCGACAGGGGCGCGTAGGTGGCGATACGAAGCGCTACCTCCTCCGCCTTGTCCGGACCACCGAGGTAGGAAGCCAGACCACAACCGCGGGCGGCTTCCTGATCCATGCGCTCGGCCGCCAACAAAATAGTGCGGGCGCGGGCACCTCCGACGAGTACGCGTACGCGGCGAATTGTCCAGGCATCGACAGCAATACCGAGCTTGACCGGCGGAATCATAAACCAGCCGCGCTCACCCACGACGCGCAAATCGGCCGCCATCGCCAGCTGCATACCAGCCCCGACAGCCGGCCCCTGCACATCCGCTATAACCACCAGACGGCTGGCCTCGATTGTGCGCAGCATTCGACGTAGCTGTTCGTGGAAGGAATCTTCATGATGCTGGCCACTCAGGTCAGCACCAGCGCAGAAAGCACGACCTTCGCCGCGCAGCAGGATAACGCGCTGCTCTGGAACCTCAGCGGCAGCTTCCACCGCATCGGCGATGTCACGACACACGTCGGCAGTCAAGGAGTTGCGCTTATGATCTCGGTCGATGGTGATAGTGACAATTGCGCCGTCGGCTTCGACGCGGATTTCAGATACTGGGTTCCTCATAGCATTTAGGCTACCCGCGAAATACCAATAGTGATGGGGCTATAAGCAAATCTAAATTCGCTTATTCGTTGCCGAATACCCGCGGGTCGCCGCTCAGGCGCCCGTCGGCACGCGCCATCGACGCAATCGTTTCCATGTCCTCGTCGGTGAGTTCAAAGTCGGTGACCTGAAAGTTCTCCTTGATGCGCGACGGCGTGCCCGACTTCGGGATGGCCACGATGCCACGCTGAAGGTGCCAGCGGATAGCAACTTGGGCGGGAGTTTTACCCAGGCGATCTGCGATTTCAGCAATCGGCGAGCCCTCAAAGTACTTCGCGCGCCCCAGCGGCGACCAAGCCTGCGTGACGATACCGCGACGGCGATCGTCTTCAACCTGCTCATTCTGCGGGAACTGCGGATGCAGCTCAATCTGGTTGACCACCGGAGTCTCCGAGAGCTGGTCGAGCACCTCTGGGTAAAAGTTCGCCACACCAACCGAGCGAATCAGCCCCTCCCTCTTGAGCTCCAGTAGCGTATCGAAACACTGCCCAAACGTCCCCTGCTTCTCCACCGGCCAGTGCACAAGCACCAGGTCAACGTAGTCAAGGCCGAGCCGTTCTAAAGATGCCCGCACGGACTCGCGCGTCGCCGTCGACCCCTGCGCATCGTTCCAGACCTTCGTGGTCACGAAGATATCTTCACGCTTTACGACGTTCGCAGCGACCGCATCAGCAATACCCTGCCCCACCCCTCGCTCATTGCGATAGAGCGATGCGGTGTCGATGTGGCGGTAGCCGATTTCCAGGGCGTAGCGCACGGATTCGCGCGCCTGCTCATCGTCAAGCTTGTAGGTACCGAACCCCAGAATCGGGATGGCGTTGCCATCGACCATTTCCACGTTGGCAATTCCGGTTGTCGCTGCATCGTACTTCAGATTGAGTGTGGTCATGCCAACCGAGTGTACGGACTGAAAGTTTTTTAGATTTTTTCTACCCAGCTGACCTGCGGTTTAGAAAGGTGAGTGCGCTTCATTTTGTTGCAAGCAGTTGACGTAGCGTTGTGTTTATACAACACTTTGGGGTGTGTCCCCAAAGATTAAACCCAAAGACCCGATATTCAACAGAATTTCAGTGCTGCGGGCAGAACACGGCCTCAGCCGAGCCGAACTAGCCAAACAAGTAGAGGTCAATCCTCAAACGATTGGCGCGTTGGAGCGAGGTGACCACTACCCCAGCTTGGATCTGGCATTTCGCATCTGCGCGGTGTTCGATCTCCCCGTTGAGGCGGTGTTCTCTCGCGAGGAATTCAAGCCTATGTCCTCTGCCCTATACCGAAAGGAAAGCTAACGATGCCAACGATTCGGACTGAAAACGCAACACCGAGCTTTTTCGAGAAGCTAGAAGCCCGGCGCGAAGCGAAATACACAAAGCGTGTCGAGCAGATGTCGAGCTGGCTGCCCAAGTGGCGCAACCAGGCGGCGCGGCGGAAGCTGGTCATCGCATACGAGGTATGCGTTGTGCTGATGCTGCTGAGTGGCATCGCGCTTCTCGGTAGCCTGACCGACATGTTCCCGGGCTGGCTTTCTCTGCTCTGGCCAGTGGTTTCCCTCATCTTGATCTTCGTCTGGACCAGCCTCAACATCACCGTCGACATGGTTGACAGCGCACCCATCTCACTACTGGACGAATACCAGCAGGAACAGATCCTGAACCTGTGGGGACTGACATACCGCTGCTACACCTACTTCGGCCTGACAGTCTTCCTGGCCCTGCTTATTGTCGGTGTGCCGGTCATGAACAGCCAGGCGGACTGGGGGCATTACGTTCCGTACAGCTTCGGAGTTGTCGGCATCGTCATCTTTCTCTTCATTTCCACGCTGCCCACCGTCGTCTACGCCTGGAATCTGCGCGACGACTAGTACGGGCTCAAAAACTCACATCCCTCCCCTGCCCTTCACTCCTCAATCTAAGGATCACCATGAACAGCCTCATTATTGACGGGCTTGAGAAGTCCTACGGAGACCTGCAGGTTCTCCGCGGCATGAGCTTCCAAGTTCACCCTGGAGAAATCTACGGCTTCGTCGGCTCTAACGGTGCCGGCAAGACCACCACTATGCGCATTGCCCTGGGCGTGCTGGCTACCGATAAAGGCGAGGTACGCATCGGCGATACCCCGATGAATGACTCGCTGCGCCGCACGATTGGCTACATGCCAGAAGAACGCGGCCTCTACCCAAAGGCAGAGGTCCACAAGCAGCTGATTTACTTTGCTCGCTTGCACGGTGTGCCCACCAAGCGCGCGGAGTCCAACGCCGACAACTTGTTGGAGCGCCTCGGTCTCACCGAGCGCGCCAACGACAAGGTCGACACGCTCTCGCTCGGCAATCAGCAGCGCGTGCAGCTGGCAGCCTCCCTCGTCCACGACCCAGAAATACTCGTCCTCGACGAGCCCTTCTCTGGTCTCGACCCAGTTGCGGTCAAGGTGATGAGCTCCGTACTCAAGGAGTACGCCGACCGCGGCACCCCGATTGTGTTCTCTTCCCACCAGCTCGACCTTGTCGAGCGCATGTGTGACCGCGTCGGCATCATCCGCGACGGCCGCATGCTCGTGGAAGGCACTGTTGATGAGCTGCGAGCACGGGGCCCACGGGCTTTCGTCGTCAAGCTCGATGGTGCGCCCCAGGATTGGGCGACCTCCGTCGAGGGCGTGACAAGCGTGGAGCGTGATACCCATGGTGCCACCGTCGTTCACCTCGATTCCAACGCCCCCGCCGACACCGACCAGAAGCTGCTACACAGCGCGATGGCAGCGGGAACGGTCCGTTCGTTTGGACCTCTGCAAATTCCACTTACCGAGCTCTACCAGGAGGCCGTACAGCAATGAGCACCAACACTTACAACGCCTCAACGGCCGTCAAGACTGTTTTCGTCCGCGAACTCCGCGAGCATCTGCTGAAGAAAAGCTCGCTAATCACGCTCATCATCATGGCAGTGGCGGCCGTCGGCGGTATCTTCGTTGCCGACTACATGACCTCCAAGTCCGATAATGACACCGTAAAAATCGCGGTCGTCGGAGAAGCGCCGTTCGCGGACTCTCTCGCCGACGCTACCGCCGAAATAAAGGATGCTGAAGGCGCGGATGCCGCAGCCGGCGCATTTGCCACAGCATCGCTCTCACCGTTGGAGATTACGTCCGCGGCAGACGACAAGGCCGCTCGCGCTGCCGTCACCGACGGTGACGCCGACGCCGCTCTCGTCCCCGACACCGCAGAAGGCAAGGAGGGCTCGTGGAAGCTGCTTGCCGACGACGCCCCATCCTGGCTGGCCCCAATGCTGCAGGAATCGCTGCAGAAACAAAATGAAGCCATGCTGCTCAGCGAAAACGGAATCAACCCCAGCGAGTTTTTCTCCAAGACTCAAAGCGCAGCCGTGTCGGTGGAGTCGCTGGATGAAGCCAAAGACGAGAAGATGCCCGCAGTGGTCATCACACTGATTGGTGTGATGGTCATGATGACCGCCATCCTCGTCTTCGGCGGCGCGGTGGCCACCAGCGTCATCGAGGAGAAGTCCTCCCGCGTCATCGAGATCATTCTCTCGACCGTTCGCCCGGCGCACCTGCTGGCTGGCAAGATCCTCGGCGCCGGTCTGGCTGGCATCATCATGATGAGCGTGCTGACCGCCAGCGCCGCAGTTGCCCTCATGATTACCGGATTGGCGGAGAGCTTCGATGTGCCGTGGTCCGCAGTCTGGCTGCTGGTCCCGTGCTTCATCCTCGGTTACTTCTTCTTCGCCGCGCTGTATGCAGCCTCCGCATCCTTGGTCAGCCGTATGGAAGATTTCCAGGGCGCACAGATGCCGGTACTAGTGTTCTCGCTGATCACGATGTATGTTCCGCTGTTTGGCTGGAGCAAGCTGGACTCTACCGTCATGCAGATTGCAGCGTGGATTCCACCGGTTTCCATCACCACTGCCCCGATGCAGTACGCCGTTGGCAACTTCTCCGCACTCCAGTTGGCGGCTTCGCTGCTAATCATGGTTGTGGGAGTAGCCGCAGTCATCGCACTCGCCGCCTGGATCTACCCGCGCAATGTCCTGCGCACCGGTGCCGCGGTCAGCTGGAAGAAGGCTCTGACAGCCAAGAGCTAGCCCCAGCCCTGCCCAAAAGAGCGTGACTCCTTCGGCCACGGTCACCTAAAACCGAATAATCGTCAATCGCGTAGTTTGCTCAGCGCACCTTATAGACCATGGTCCGCCGCAAACTGCGCGATTTTTCCTGTCTCGCCATAGGAGGTCTGCGCCCCCACGCCTGTCGCCGCATGAGCCGAGACCACCGCCGCAAGACGAGCTGCCGTCACCACATCATCGCCCGCGGCCAACGCGGTGAGGACCGTACCCATGTACGCATCACCGCAGCCCGTGGTGTCCACGACCTCGATGGGCAGCGCTGGAATGCGAGTGACTGCCACCTCGCTTTCCGACGTCCTCAAGACCGCAGACCCCTCCCCGCCAAGTGTGACAATGGCCGTGGAAATCCCGTGTTCGTCGGCAAGCGCGCGCCCAACCGCATCCCACTGACCGTGCTCGCAACCGGCGACCGCGCGCTCGGAGCCGATGATGGCTGCGAGTTCGTGCTCGTTGACAATGAGGACATCGACCAGCGCGAGCAGATCCTCACTGACCGCCCGAATCGGCGACAGGTTGAACACCACCGGCACACCCGCATCGTGGGCAATCTGTGCGGCGGCCAGGACAGCCTCATCACAAATCTCCAGACACAGACCGAGGCACCCAGCCCGCTGAATCTTGTCCGCATGACTGCGCACCATCTCAGCATCGACTTCACCATTGGCGCCAGCGGAGATGACAATGAAATTCTCCGCCGCATCATCAACGACAATCATGGCTGTACCAGTGGCAGAGTCGACGGTCTCAACTGCAGAGATGTCCACGTGAGCGTCGGTAAGCGCGTCGCGCAGCAACTGCGCATTGGGATCCGAACCGACCGCGCCGACCAGTTCCACGGCCGCGCCCAGTCTTCCAGCCGTCGCCGCCTGATTCGCCGACTTACCGCCCGGCAGAATGCGCAGAGGACTGCCCTCGATAGTCTCGCCACCATGCGGCAGGCGCTTCACGGTGACAGTCAGGTCTGCGTTGATGGAACCGACGACACATACGTTTGGCCTCTGTTCAGCCAGCTCGGTGAGGCGCTCAGTAATCGGCATTGGTTCGACTCCTCGGTAGTGCGGACACGTTTTTTCCGACAATAGCGCTACCCCTTTCCGCCCACCATCAACTAAGCCGGTTTACCCCTTGTTTACTACCGTGGAGGTATGGCTAGAATCAGCGCCCAACAAGTAATAGATACCGTCCTCGACCACGGAAGTTTCACATCCTGGGACGGCGCGCCCGAGCATGGCAACATCGACGAGGCCTACCGCGGCACACTGTCCCGAGCCTCTGAGAAGACCGGTCTCGATGAGGCCGTTATCACCGGTGAAGGCACCGTCGGCGGCAAGCGCGTCGCCGTCATCTGTTCTGAGTTCGGCTTCCTCGGCGGTTCTATCGGCGCCGCAACCGCTCGTCGTATTATTCGCAGCATCGAGCGCGCGACTGCGGAGCAGCTGCCGCTGTTGCTCTCCCCGACCTCGGGCGGCACTCGCATGCAGGAGGGCACTGCTGCGTTCGCGCTCATGATCTCTATTACCACCGCAGTGGCGCGCCACAAGGATTCTCACTTGCCATTCCTGGTGTACCTGCGCAATCCCACCACCGGTGGTGTCATGGCGTCGTGGGGGTCGGCAGGCCACTTCACCTTCGCAGAGCCCGGCGCGCTTCTTGGCTTCCTCGGCCCGCGCGTCGTCGAGCTGGCTACCGGCGAACCCATGCCCGAAGGCGTTCAGACCTCCGAGAACCTGTTCAAGCAGGGCATTATCGACGGCATCATTCCGCTCGAAGGTCTGCGCGGCGCTGTCCGCCGCACCATCGACGTGCTTGCCGACGGAGACCCCAGCGAACCCACCCCACCGCCAGTAGCAGCCATTGACGGTCGCGATACCTGGGAAGCTATCCTGCGCACCCGCGATACTTCTCGTCCAGGTGGCGGCGATATTATCGATGCCCTTGTCGACTGCTCCGTGCCAATCTCCGGCACCGGCGATGGCCACAAGTCGCTGTCGGTCCGGGCTCGCCTGGCGCGGATTGGTGAGCGGCCGGTGATTCTGGTCGCCCAGGATCGCCATAACCAGCCGCCGCTGGGCACGCATCCAATGGGGCCTGGCTCACTGCGTTTTGCCCGCCGTGCGATGCGCATCGCGGAGAGCCTGAACATTCCGCTAGTCACGGTCATTGACACCCCAGGCGCTGAGTTGACCAAAGACGCCGAGGAAAATGCCATGGCCGGCGAGATTGCCCGCACCTTGACCACGCTGGTGAACTTGAAGGTTCCGACCGTGTCACTCATTCTCGGCCAGGGCTGCGGTGGCGGTGCGCTGGCCATGCTGCCCTCTGACCGCGTGCTGGCAATGCACGATGCCTGGATGTCTCCGTTGCCGCCGGAGGGTGCTTCGGCGATTATCTACCGAGACACCGAGCATGCCCCGGAAATGATGGAGGAGCAGGGCGTTGGCGCCGAGGCCATGCTGAAGACCGGGGTCATCGACGAGATTGTGGCCGAACCTGAGAATCCGGCCGAACTGCCCCGCCGTGCTCTGAGTGCTATCGAGCACGCCCTCTGGGAGCTGGAGAAGAATCCGGCTCGCGTTGGCCGTGAGCAACGTTTCGACCACTACCGTCGCTTCGCGCTGGGTGAGTAAGGGGTCTGGGCCTGGTTTGGGGCTGGCGTGGGGCTGGTTTGGGCCTTCAGCCCCCACCCCAACCTCAGAAAGCAAGAAAGTGACTGAGTTTATGACACTTTTGGGCAATTTTTCACGCCTGAAGTGTCATAAACGCAGTCACTTTCTTCGCCGGAAATCCTGCAAACCGCCGACGGAGGGATGGGCAGGAACCGCGAAGCGAAGCTCAGCCGGCCAACAGAGCTAGCATGCGGACTTTTACTTAACGTCCAACAGGTCGATGACGAAGACCAGGGTCTTACCAGACAGGAAGTGTCCTGCACCAGCCGGGCCGTAAGCTTTCTCCGGCGGGCAAATCAGCTCGCGACGACCGCCGACCTTCATGCCCGGAATGCCTTCCTGCCAACCGGCAATCAGGCCGTTCAGCGGGAACTCGATGGACTGGCCACGGTTCCAGGAAGAGTCGAACTCTTCACCGGTTTCGTAGTCAACACCCACGTAGTGGACCTCGACACGAGCACCCGGGGTGGCCTCCTTGCCGTCACCGACAGTGAGGTCGTTGATGACGAGTTCCGTCGGAGCCGGACCGGACTTAGCAGTGAGTTCTGGCTTGGACAAGACAATCTCCTATCACAGTTGGCTTTTTCACAGTTGGTATTCAGCCCAACGTAAATGGACCCAACTTAAATGGGGTTTCTTAGAATTCTAGGAAAAATAAAAGGCGCGTACCAACCTTTCGAAGGCTAGTACGCGCCTTTTCGCGTTTTCAACGCTGGACTTTTCTATGCTGAGTTACCTGCGAGAAACTCCTACGCGGTAATCGCTAGAAAATCCTTAGCGCTGGTCGCGCGGAACGAAGTCACGCTCGGTCTCGCCGGTGTAAATCTGGCGAGGACGGTTGATCTTCGATGCCGGGTCAGTGACCTGCTCGTTGAACTGAGCGATCCAGCCCGGGAGGCGGCCGATGGCGAACAGGACGGTGAAGAAGTCCGTCGGGAAGCCCATGGCGCGGTAAATCAGACCGGTGTAGAAGTCAACGTTCGGGTAGAGCTTGCGGGAGACGAAGTAGTCATCAGCCAGTGCAATCTCTTCCAGCTTCATAGCCAGATCCAGCAGCTCGTCGCCGCCGAGGTGCTGGAGCACCTCGTGGGCGGTCTTCTTAGCGATAGCTGCACGCGGGTCGTAGGACTTGTAGACGCGGTGACCGAAGCCCATCAGGCGGACGCCCGGCTCCTTGTTCTTCACGCGGTTCATGAACTCGGTTGCGTCGCCACCGTGGTTCTGCTGGATGTCCTCGAGCATCTCCAGAACAGCCTGGTTAGCGCCACCGTGCAGCGGGCCAGACAGAGCGTTGATACCAGCAGCGATGGAGACGAACATGGAAGCGCCGGAGGAAGCGACCATGCGGACGGTGGAGGTGGAGCAGTTCTGCTCGTGGTCAGCGTGCAGGATGAGCAGCTTGTCCAGAGCGTCAACCACTACCGGGTCAACCTCGTAGTCAGCGGTCGGGTAACCGAACATCATGCGCAGGAAGTTCTCGCGAGCGTTCAGGTTGTTGTCCGGGTACATGTACGGCTCGCCCTTGGATGCGCGGTAAGCGTATGCAGCCAGCATCGGGACCTTAGCCATCAGGCGAACCGCAGCCAGGTTGCGCTGCTCTTCGTTCAGCGGATCCAGCTCGTCCTGGTAGTAGGAAGCCAGAATGTTGACCGAGGAAGCCAGGGTCTGCATCGGGTGTGCGCCACGCGGGAAGATGCTGAATGCGCGACGGAAGTCCTCGTCCAGCAGGGTGTGGTGACGAATGTCGTGGTTGAACTGCGCAAGCTCTTCCTCAGACGGAAGGTGGCCGTGAATCAGCAGGTAGGAAACCTCGTTGAAGGTAGCCTTCTCAGCCAGCTGCTCAATCGGGTAACCGCGGTAGCGCAGGATGCCGTTACCGCCGTCGATGTAAGTGATCTTGGACTCGGTAGAACCGGTGGCGGTGTAGCCCGGGTCAAAGGTGGTCAGTCCAGTTTCCTGGAGCATCTTGCCCAGTGCAATACCGTCGTTACCCTCGGTTGCCTTGACGATGTCCATCTCGAACTCGCCGCCCGGGTAGTGGAGTACAGCCTTGCCGTCTTTAGTAGCCACAACTTCCCTTTCACAGAAAAATTCTTCTTAACGACTCCAGAGTGCGGGGGAAGCAGGCACAGCGGAAAACAGCATGCTGCCTCCCAACTCCACGCCACCCCTTCGGGGTCGCATTGTTTTCAATGATTCAATTATGCGCGACATTTGCGTTCCATTGCATCTTGCCCAGTGAAAAAAGTTTGCTTAGTTCACATCGACCGTGTCGTAACCATAAAGAACCGACACCTGCAGTGGATTAGAACACACAATATCAAAGAGTGTGAGCAGTGCAACACCCTCTACCCCATTCGGGCAGCCTGGGCTTACCCAATCTTGACCCTTCTTCACCCCGAAATGCAAATGGAAAAAACGGGTTTATTACGTTGTCACTGCTCATTTACTAATCAGGAGGTCAGGAGCCCATTCAACAGCCAATGTCTTTAAAAGTTCAAAAGTCATTGAGCCGACGCCCGAAAACACATCGACTAAATCCACAATAATTCACCCCTCGCCGCCCGCCCGAGGCCCCACACCGCCAAGTTTTCAGCACCAACAAAACTGGAAAAAATTCTTCGCAAACTTTGCAAATACGCCAATCCACCCTGTTTTGTTATGCAAAGTACGGAAGCGGGGGCAATTGAACCCCACCCTTTTGCTATAAGTACCCCCGATTACCGCTAGAGTTTGAAGACAACGGCTGTATATCAAGCTTCACTTTGAATGCACTTTGAAAGGTTGCGCCTCATATGAGCGATCAATTCCCAGTCCTCCCTGAAGAGTTCCAGCCCGGCGACGGCCGCTTTGGTTGCGGTCCGTCGAAGGTTCGCCCGGCACAGATTCAGGCAATCGTTGACGGCGGTACCTCTATCATGGGTACCTCCCACCGTCAGCCGGCAGTGAAGAACGTTGTTGGTGAGGTTCGCGAGGGTCTGGCTGAGCTCTTCCAGCTTCCGGACGGCTACGAGATTGTCCTGTCCCTCGGCGGCGCAACCGCTTTCTGGGATGCTGCCACCTTTGGGCTCATCGAGAAGAAGTCCGCTCACCTGACTTACGGTGAGTTCTCCTCCAAGTTTGCCAAGGCCTCCAAGATGACTCCGTGGCTCGACGCTCCGCAGATCATCGAAGCAGAGCCGGGTTCCGCACCTGAGGTTGTCGCTGGCGAAGAGGGCGTTGACCTTATTGGTTGGGCTCACAACGAGACCTCCACCGGCACCATGGTTCCGGTCACCCGCCCGGCAGGCTCCGAGGGCCAGCTCGTGGCTATCGATGCCACCTCCGGTGCCGGCGGCCTCCCGGTCGACATGTCCCAGGCTGACGTCTACTACTTCTCCCCGCAGAAGTGCTTCGCTTCTGACGGCGGCATCTGGTTGGCTGCAATGTCCCCGGCTGCCATCGAGCGTATTGAGAAGATCAATTCTTCCGACCGCTTCATCCCGGCTTTCCTGAACCTGCAGACTGCCGTTGATAACTCCCGCAAGAACCAGACCTACAACACCCCGGCCGTCGGTACTTTGCTGATGCTGGCTGATCAGGTCAAGTGGATGAACGCCAACGGTGGCCTCGATGGCATGGTTGCCCGCACCACCGAGTCCTCCTCCCACCTCTACAACTGGGCTGAGAACCGCGCGGAGGCAACTCCGTTCGTCACCGATGCTGCAAAGCGCTCGCTGGTCGTCGGCACCATCGACTTCGAGGACAACATCGACGCCGCACAGATCGCCAAGGTTCTGCGCGCCAACGGCATCCTCGACATCGAGCCTTACCGCAAGCTGGGCCGCAACCAGCTGCGCATCGGTATGTTCCCGGCCATCGACCCGGAGGACATCCGTCGTCTGACTGGCGCTATCGACTGGGTTCTGGACAACGGCTACGCTGCAAAGTAACAGCCAAATACCGGCCTCAGCCGCATAACTCCCGCGCCACGCGCAAGGGCATTGCCCCATTTGTCCGTGACGCGGGAGTTTTGTCGTTTACCATGATTAGTGAGCATTACTTATAACGTCGACCAACAAGGAGGTTCTCGCATGAGGGAGCTGAAGCCCGTTCTGGACGGCGATGTGACCGATTCACTGATTCTCGTTCCCGCCGATATCACCGAGCAGGAACGGCAGGAGGGACTTCGCTTCACGCTGCCTCTCGACGAGAACCTGCGCACTTTCCTGGTCGAGCACTTCGAGCTCGCCGATGCCACTGGTTCCCCTGCTGTAGCTGATTCCGCATCGCTTGCCGACGGATCCAGCGCCGCCACCGCCACTGCCAGCGGTAGCTCTGGGGAGAGTGCTACCGCAGAGAGGGGCTCCACCGACGGAAGTTCCACTAGTGGCAGCACAGCGGAAGCCACCACCGCAAGCGGCGACGCGGCCGAAGGCAGCGAGGCGGCCGGCAACTCCGCTACGGCAGGCGGGGCACCGAAGAAGACTCCAACGGCGCCGAAGCCTGTTCTGGAAGAGCCTCGCGTAGTTTTGTCGCCGCGCGAAATTCAGGACCGCATTCGCAGCGGTCAGACGGTGGAGGAGCTCATTGAGTACAGCGGCATGCAGCCGCGCAAGATTGAGTCCTTCGCCTACCCGGTGCTTGCAGAGCGCGCACGTATTGCGGAGCTCGGCAAGCAGTCGAAGCCACGTCGCATTGATGGCCCGGCCAAGTTGTCCCTGTGGGAGATTCTCGCCACCGCTTTTGCCGCCCGTGGCCAGGAACTCGCCGATGCCTCGTGGGACGCCTACCGCGACCCGAGTGGACAGTGGATTGTGACGGTTACTTGGAATGTCGGCCATACCACCAACGTGGCCGAGTGGAGTTACCAGGCGGAGGGACTTTCCGCGCTCACCATTGCTCGCAATGAGCTGGCAGCAGAGCTGATTGACCCCGACTTTGCCCGCCGCAACCGAGACTTGGCTCCGCAGGCCAATCGAGCTGCTGATACCGCGGATACCTCTGAGATGCCAGCCGCATGGCAGTCTTCGGCGGAGCCGCAGCGAGGCCACGGGGAGCAGGACGTTCCGTCGCAAAGCGATGCCGCCGACGACGATATTGACGAGACGGAGTTCTTGCAGCACCCGGACGCGGAGCAGCCGAAGCGCAAGAAGAAGACTGTCATGCCGTCGTGGGAGGATGTGCTTCTCGGCGTACGTCCGAACGGCCCGAAGAAGTAGGAGTTTCCCTCGACAATGAGCTCCATGACCAGTGGCAACGCTTCTGATTTCGAATTCTCCGCGATTCGCCGCGGTGTAGTCACAATTTGGTTTATCAGCACCAATGACCCTGCTGCGGCCCTGGAGACAGGTGTTCAGCACGACCGCGGTTTCGGGCGTCGTTTCCTAGCTCTCTATGACTCAACGCTGCCGGTAACACCGATTGGTGATTTCCCGCTCAACCGCTCGGCGGAAACCGGTGACGGTGAATACTACATCGGTGGCTTTGAGGGCGTTGCCGTACTGCAGACGGTTCTCGATGATGTCTCGCAGCTGTCCAAGCTGTCGCCTCGTCTGCGGCAGGAGATTGCCGCCACGGACGTCTTCGCGAGTGTGTCGAATAAATCCACGGGCTTCGGTGCCTTTGCGCATTGGCACGATGGTGAGCTCAAGCGCGCTTTCTCCGCTACTCGCTACCGCACACTGGAAGACATCGGTCTTCCCTGCCCCGCAGAGGGCAGTTTCTGGGCGGGCAAGCACCGCCCGCTGCCCGACGCTTTCGAAGATACGGGTTCACGTCCACGCGAGGGGGTCGGTTTGCCGTTCGTTCCGGCAGAGCTTGCCGACGCCGTCATCACCGACTGGCTCGGATTCGACCCGCATTCGCCCGCTACAGACATCCCTGTTAGTGGTTTTGCGGTGGATGGCCGTCGTGCGGCTCCCGGAGCTTCGTATTCGACGTCTCGTAGTCCACGCGGGCTAATGGGTGAGCCGGGTTCGTCCGAGTCTGGCGCAGAGCTTGACCGCGCCTACGACGACTACGAAGTTCACAACGCAGAGCCGAACCGAGACTTTCTGGAGGAGCTCAGTCGCTTTGGGGCTAAGGCCAAGAACTTCGCTGGCCGCACCTGGCGGCGGGCGCGAGGCAAGTTCGGGAAATAGTCTCTACCGCACTGCGCGCTGCGACTGAACGCGCAGTCGCTCGTAGAACGCAATCGCTGCGGAGGTAGCCACATTCAGGCTGTCAGTTCCCGGTGACATGGGAATGCGAGCACGCACATCGGTGGCTACCATCGCGTGCTCGGTAAGCCCCTGTCCCTCAGCGCCAACGAGAATCGCGACCTTGTCCGTGTCCATGGCATCCCACAGGTCCACCGTGCCCGCAGGGGTCATGGACACCACGCGGAAGCCCTGCTCTTTGAGCTGGTCCAGGCTTCGCTGCCAGGTGGTCGTAGTACCGGGCAGAGTCGCAAATGGGACTGTCAGCACATGCCCCATGGAAACGCGCACGCTGCGGCGATACAGCGGATCGGCGCAGGCCGCGCCGAAGACGACCCCATCCACGCCCATGCCCGCCGCGTTACGGAACAGGGCTCCGATGTTCTCGTGGTCGCCGACGCCCTCCATCACGGCCAAGGTGGTGGCTCCGCTCAGAACTTGGTCCACCGATAGCTCCGGCGCGCGGTCAGCGGTGGCCAGAAGGCCGCGGTGAAGATCAAATCCGGCCGCTGCGGCCAGAACCTCGCGGTCGAGTTCAAACCAGGGCACCGTTTCCGCAATAACGGCCTCGCTCGCGGTCAGTCCGTCGGCAAGCGATGCGAGCTTCTGGCGAGTACCAAAGACTGCGCGGAGCGGAAAGCGTGAGCGCACTAACCGCGGCACAATGAGCGTGCCTTCGGCGATGACCAGCCCCTTCCCACCGGGCAAATCGGGGCGGGAATCGGACTTGTTGAGGTTGCGGATGTCATCGAGACGGCTGTCGGCGGGATCGTCGACGACGATGGGCGCAAAGCGTTCGAGGGATGTGGTGGTACTCATGGAAACTCTTTAGCCGCCCAGCAGAGCGGTGAACGGATCGGCGGCGAAGTAGATGATGAACAGGCCGGAGACAATCCACATCAGCGGATGTACGGACTTGGCACGACCCGAGAAGATAGCCATCGCAGCAAAGGTGATGAAACCGATGCCGATACCATTTGCAATCGAGTAGGTAAACGGCATGGTGACAATAGTCAAAAATGCCGGCAGTGCGATGTCGAAACGGGTGAAATCAATCTCGGTAATCTGCCCGATCATCATGGCACCGACGATGACCAGCACTGGCGCGGCAGCCTCGATGGGCACGATTTCATAGAGCGGGGTGAAAAACATCGCTGCCAGAAAGAGGATGCCGGTGACAATGTTGGCAAGGCCAGTGCGTGCACCATCGGCGATGCCCGCTGCGGAGTCCACAAAGACGGTGTTCGACGAGGAGCTGACTGCACCACCGACAATGGCACCGGTGCCTTCGACAACCAGTGCGCGCTTCATGTCCGGCAGCACACCGTCTTCATCGACAAGTGCGGCCTGCTTGCCCAGACCAGTCATCGTGCCCATGGCATCGAAGAAGTTCGCCAGGACCAAGGTAAACAACAGCATGGTGGCGCTGAGGGCACCGACGCGGGCAAAGGATCCGAAAAGATCCACAGCTCCAACGAGGGACAAGTCCGGCATGCCGCCTACGCGGTCCGGCAGAGTCGGTACCGCAAGATTCCAACCGGTCGGCACTGGCTTGCCATCAGCGAAGGAGGGGCCCGCATCCGTCAAGGCCTCGACTGCGAGCGCAATGATGGTATTCAGCACGATGCCGATGAACAGGCCACCTGGAATATTGCGGACAACCATGATGCCGCAGATAATCAGCCCGAGGACGAACACGGCGGTCGGCCACGAGGCAATCTGACCATTGATGCCGAGCTGCACCGGAACAGTCGTGTCAGCGGCATCGGGAATACGGCGAACCAGGCCACCGTCGACCAGACCAATCATGGCAATGAATAGGCCGATACCCACACTCATCGCGGCCTTCATATCGGACGGAATCGCGTGGAAGACAGCTGTGCGGAATCCGGTCAGCGCCAGCAGCACGATAATCACGCCGTCCAGCACGACCAGGCCCATCGCTTCTTCCCAGGCCAGCCCCTCGTTAGCAACGAATGTCACGGCAACCAGGGTGTTGATGCCCAGGCCCGTCGCAATGCCGAAGGGGTACTTGGCAAAGAGACCAAAAGTAATGGTCATGACACCCGCGGCGAGCGCGGTGACAGCGGCGACCTGTGGTATCCCCAGGCTATTGCCGTTGACATCCTCGATATTGCCGAGGATCAGCGGGTTGAGCAGAATGATGTAGGCCATCGCGAAGAAGGTCACTACGCCACCGCGAATCTCGGTCACGGTCGTCGAACCGCGCTCCGTGATGTGAAAATAGCGGTCCACTGCCGAAAGATGGCTCCCCTTCCGTGCAGGCTTGGAGTCCTTCGCCTCATCTGAGGATGCTGCAGAGGTGGACGTACCTTTGTCCATTTTTTATGCCTCTCTAGAGTCTCTTTACTATCCGTGTCACGTGTTTATCCGTGTCAGAGCGGAATTTTTGTGCCGAAAACCGTAACGGTGCAGTCTCTGGGGCCACGGTGGCGTCGAAACTGCACCTTCTTCGTCATCGCGTTTGCCTAGGTGGAAAGCTACAGGTGGGAATCCTGGTAGGGTTCCGCCACCGGTGCACCCTGCCCCGTTACTTCCGGGATAGCTGAGTGAGCACCGCAGCCGTGGTCAAAGCTTACGGCCGTGGCATCGAATGTCCATTCGTTAACGCACACGCCCCAGTTCTTACCGAGCGGCCCGGTCAGCGGGACCATAAAGGCGCAGGTTCGGCAACGGTGCAATGCTTCCCGAGCAAAGTCACTCTCGGGGCCGGTATCGCCCTCTTCCCAACGCTGCTCGGTGTCTTCCACACCACGCGCCGACAAGGTGCGGGTCTGCAAGTCATCGCCGTCGAGTCGCTCATCTCCCACTGCAGCCGGCAACAAATCGCGTGGACCGAGGTCACCGGGGCGCAGCCGCTCCTCGTAGGGCACCCATTCAGGCGCCTGCAGCGCGGTTTCGCCAGGGACAAGAGCCACTTCACTGACCGTCGCCTGTTGAGTGCCCGGCGCGCACGCGACCACCACATGCCACTCCCAGCCCCTGTATCCGGGCAGGTCAGCCGCAAAACGATGCACCGCAACGCCCTCGCCTACGACACTTACACCGGTGTGCGCGCCGGCAGGCCCCTCCCCGAGCTCTTCAATCGCGGTACGGGCAGTGTCGACCGCCTGGTGATTCATCACCTTCCCCCGTCGGCGGCTGTTTCGGGAACGTCGTCGATTTTCAGTCACGTTTCCTATCCTAGAGTGAAGCTATGGACAGATTCCCGTCGGGCGATGCAAAACTCGCCCGCCCTTTCCACTCATCACGCTTTACGACGGTCCGAGCTGCCATCCTCTCCGTGGCAACTGCCGCCCTATTGGCCGGCTGTGCGGCTGAAACTGGTTCAGGTGGCGATCCCTCAGGCGAGGCCCCTTCTAGTGGAGCTAGTGCGGACTCGAACTCCGGCACCGCCCCAAGGTCGACTTCAGCATCGGTTAATCCCTCCGAACTGGTCGGTGCCGATAAGGTGCCGGGGCTCGGTGACGTTCCGACACTGAAACTGGCCATCGAGCAGTCCTATCCTGTCTCGGCTCCACCACTTCCCACGGAGAAGAATGTCGCTGCGCCTTTTGTCCAGGGCCTTGAGTTCGAACCCGATGGTTCTTTGTTGATGGGCACCGGCCTCTACGGTGAGTCCCAGATTTACCGATTACCGCAGTGGCTCGACAACTCTGCAGCCGAGCCGACCAACGTGGAAGATTTACAGCCTGAACTCTTCGGCGAGGGGATTACCCGTCATGGAGATACCGTGTGGCAGCTGACGTGGAAGGAAGGACGCGCCATTGAACGCGACGCGGCTACTCTCAAGCAGCGTCGCGAGGTTCCCTTCGACACCGAGGGCTGGGGCGCGTGCTCCTTCGATGACACCATCGTGACCTCCGACGGCAGTGGCACCCTCACTTTCCGCGCCCCCGATGACCTCTCTTCCCAGCGTCAACTGGCGGTCACTGCAGCAGGTACAGAGACAACGTGGCTCAACGAACTCGAGTGCGTCACTGTCAACGGCGACGCAGCTCTGGACGAAGTGCCGGACGAAGTACCAGCGGACACGAGCGATTCAAACAACCAGAGCAACGCGGACGGACCAAACTCCCCGCAATCGCACCGCGAGATTTGGGCCAACGTCTGGCAGAGTCCATTCATCTACCGCATCAACCCGGAAGACGGAAAGGTCACAGGCATCGTCGATGCCACCGAACTCTTCCGCGACTTGTACGCGCAGCTCTCCCCAGCAGAGCAAAACAGTATTGATGTGCTCAACGGCATTGCTCTAATGCCGGATTCTTCCTCTACCTCCCCCAATGGCCCCCGCCAGTTCCTGCTCACAGGGAAGAAATGGCCCACGGCCTACCGTGTTACCGTGAGTGAATAGCAGTATCTGGCCCGAAAACGGCTAGTGTGACTGAACGTAGCTTCAATTCCGTTACGAATGTCGGGAAGTGAGAGTTGATGGGATCGAGTAGGCGCCGCTGGCAACAGAATAGTAAGGCGTTCATGGTTGTCGGCGCTATTGTCGTGGTGGGTCTTGTCGTCACCGGCATTGTCCTTGCTGTCAATAAGTGGACCAACCAGGCAATCGACGACCCGCACGCGCTGTCCATCGAGGTCATTCAGGACGGCGAAACCACAGAGGTTCTTCCCTACCGTGTCTGCGACCTCTTTGAGAAGAATGCCTGCACCACGACTGAGGCCAACGCCGCCAAGATTTCTCTGGGCGAGCAGGAGACAGCTGAGGTTAACGTCGGCTCCACTGTTGGCTCTAACTCTTGGACTCTGCAGCGTTTCTTCTCCGACGATGCGGTCAACTCCACCTCTCGCAAGGATCCGGGCGAAGCCACGACCGAGACCATCGCCGGCTCCGCAGCTGTTGCCGGCAAACGCACCCCACTCGGGGTCGTGGAGGTTTCCACCGCGCTCATCGGAAAGAACTCCGAGGGTGAAGAGACCACCTACGGTATTACTTGGTCGATCGTCAACGAACCGTCGTAAAGCACAGCAAAACGCCCGCTCACTGAGGTTATCCACCTTCGTGAGCGGGCGTTTTTCACATCTTCTACCGACTTACGAGTCCAGCTCGCGCGCGACCGCACGCAGGACTTCAGCCATCTGGTGGCCGTCCTTACGCTCCGGGTAACGCCCGGCGCGCAGGTCACGCTGCACCGTCGACTCCAGCATGGAAATCATGTCCGAAATCATGCCGTTGAGATCGCTGGGGCTGTGCTTCTTTGCTTGACGACGGGCTCCTGCGCCCCCACCTGCCCCGCCACGGCGGTGACGGGCACCGCGCGGTCCCTCGTCGAGCACCTTGATCCGGAGGGCCTGCGGGCCTGGGCGGCCGTCAGCGTAGTCGTACTCCAGGCGCTGACCAGTTACGAGTTCTTCCACGCCTTTCGGCAGCACGTTCTTGCCGATGTAGACATCTTCACCGTCCGGATTCGAAACGAAGCCAAAACCGCGATCCTTGTCGTACCACCTGACCTTACCGATGGGCACTTTCCACCTAACCTTCCCGTGCCCTGTGACTGGGGGCACTCAACCTCGTTCCCCTTGTGCAGCGGTGACTGCCCTTCAGGGTCTTCGGATCGGAGATGCAATTCTTCCGCATTTGCCACCGTCCTCGCACGCACAAACGGCCAGAGTTAGAGGCTCGCTCGGGGCGAGCTTGGCCAGACAGGACCGCGAGGATATGCCAGGCCGGGTGCTGTCTTAATGGTGTTCCTTTAATTAAGGTGCGACCAAAACAGGACGCACTCCAACGGGGAACACATTATTTATTACTGCTTACTAGTGCGAAGTGGCGGCAGCGGTAGCGGCGTGCATGTGCACGTCACCTCCGATTACCTAAAGAACTCAATTATACCCATAGATGGGGACATAAAGGGAAGACGGATCTGCGTGAAGCGAACACTCTCGCGGATTGACGCACCGAGACGGCAACTAACTGCCAGCGTTGGTTCTTTATGGCTATCTCTTATGGCCATCCTTCTCAGTGCATGCGGCGCGCCAAAACCGGAAAAATAACAAGACGATAACGTGAGCTTTATCACATTTTGAAGTTTTAACTTACACAACACCAATAACAGTCACGTCTCTTACCTGCAGTTTCACCTACTTTTATGCATATTTCCCACCTGCGCTCAAAATTAAGAATCCGGCGATTCGCGTGACTATTTCGTTATCAACCGCTACGGTGTGCAATCGACGCGTTTAACGGACGAAGTCGCATAGATCGCCTTCATCTCACTCCAGTGCGATGACATCGGCCCGTTATCAATAACGTGAAGAACTTTCCATAAGAGTGAGATGGGGTTGCATTAGCCCCACTGGCGCCACAAAGAAAATCGACGAAAAGGAAATTTTCATATGGCTCGCCACGCAGCTAAGACCAACACCTTCGCTTCCACTTCGGCAAAGGTTGCACTGACCGGCGCAATCCTCGGTGCCGGTGCCGCTATCTTCGCACCGACCGCTTCTGCAGCTCCGGACTCCGACTGGGACCGCCTGGCACAGTGTGAGTCCGGCGGCAACTGGCACATCAACACCGGAAACGGCTACTACGGCGGTCTGCAGTTCTCCGCAAGCACCTGGAACGCTTTCGGTGGTAACGAGTTCGCTTCGACCGCTGATCAGGCTTCCCGCGAGCAGCAGATTTACGTTGCTGAGAAGGTCCTGGCTCAGCAGGGTTGGGGCGCATGGCCGGCTTGCTCCGCAAGCCTGGGTCTCTCCTCCGGCCCGACCGATCGTCCGCACCCGAGCCAGGGCTCCGCTCCTGTTCGCGCACAGGCCGCTCCGGCAGCTGCTGCTTCCGACTCCAAGACTGACCTGGTCCAGCAGTTCGCTGACCGCCTGTCCAACGTCGACAGCCTGTCCGACGCTCAGGCACTCATCGCTGAGTTCCGTGCACTGACCGGCGAGGTTGAGCTCCCGCAGGAACTGGTCGCAGCCATTCCGTTCGACCTGTCGAAGCTGCAGGGTCTGATTTAAGACTTTCGAGCTAGCCAGCTCATCACAGTAGCCCCGAGGGTAATCCCCCTCGGGGCTACTTTTTGGCTTCCGCAGGTTGGCGGTACCGACCCAATGCGAGTTAGTGACTGCGTGAATTACTGTCTGCGTTTATGGCTGGCGACGGCGTGCCAACGCGAGTTAGTGACTGCGTTTATGACAAAAATGGTCCGAAAAATGGCTTGAAAGTGTCATAAACTTACACAGTTTCACATTTGCAGCCCGTATTCGCACGTGGAGCCCGTAATTTTTCGGGTGGCCAGTTATCGGGTTGATAGTTACCGGGTCATCAGTTGTCGGGTTGCTGGTTTTTCTCCTCCCCCCCCCGGGCTGTAAAAAATCGGCGTGCGGTCGATTGACCGCACACCGATTAATTAGCTGCGTTAGCTGGGCTAGCAGGTTTGCTAGCTCTAGCAGCTTTAGCCGCGAACCGGCTTTTCAGCCCACTGCTTCAGCTCGGTATTCTTCTCGTCAACGCGAGCGAGCTGCTCTGCAACACGGACACCCGCGGTGCCGCCGCGAGTATCGCGGGAAGCGACAGCGCCGTCAATAGTAAGCACTTCACGGACCTTCGGAGTCAGTGCCGGGTGGACACCGGCGAGGTCCTCGTCGGAAAGCTCGTCCAGACCGATACTGCCCTTGGACTCTGCGATGCGGACACACTGGCCGGATGCCTCGTGAGCGTCGCGGAACGGTACGCCCTCGCGGACCAGCCACTCAGCCAAGTCCGTGGCCAGGGTGTAGCCAGCCGGAGCGAGCTCGCGCAGACGGTCTTCGTGGAAGGTCAGCGTTGCCACTAGACCGGTCAAAGCCGGAAGCAGTAGGGTTAGCTGCTCGACCGAGTCCACCAGAGGCTCCTTGTCCTCCTGGAGGTCGCGGTTGTAGGCCAGCGGCTGAGCCTTCAGCGTGGCCATGAGCCCTGCAAGATTACCGATCAGGCGACCGGTCTTACCGCGGGTCAGCTCTGCCACGTCCGGGTTCTTCTTCTGCGGCATGATGGAGGATCCAGTCGACCAGGCATCAGCCAGAGTGACGTAGCCGTACTCAGGGGTGGCCCAGTAGATGATTTCCTCTGCCAGGCGAGACATGTCCACGGCAATCTGGGCGAAGACGAATGCCGCCTCAGAGGCGAAGTCACGCGAAGAAGTGCCGTCAATGGAGTTGTCCGTGGCAGAGTCGAAGCCGAGCTCCTCCGCGATGGCTTCCGGATCCAAGTGCAGCGAGGACCCTGCGAGCGCACCAGAACCGTACGGGGACACAGCCAGTCGACGGTCGAGATCGCGGATGCGGTCCAGATCGCGCAGCAGCGGATGCGCGTGAGCCAGCAACTGGTGGGCCAGCAATACCGGCTGCGCTGCCTGGGAGTGGGTCTTGCCCGGCATGATGGCATCCGGATGTGCCTTGGACTGAGCCACCAGGGCGGCAACCAGGTCAGTGACATCCAGTGCAACGCCGCGCACGGCATCGCGCAGCCACATGCGGAACAGAGTTGCCACCTGGTCATTGCGGGAACGACCAGCGCGCAGGCGACCGCCGACCTCCGGGCCGACGCGATCAATCAGACCGCGCTCCATGGCACCGTGGACGTCCTCATCTGTCGGCTCCGGACCAAATTCGCCGGAGGCAACGTCGCGACCGAGCTGATCAAGGCCTTCGATCATGGTGTCAAAGTCGGCATCGCTGAGCAGCCCACGGGCATGCAGCACTCGGGCGTGGGCCTTGGACGCAAGAACGTCGTAAGGCGCGAGCACCCAGTCAAAATGGGTGGACTTGCTCAATGCGGCCATCGCCTCGGACGGGCCACCGGCAAAGCGGCCGCCCCACAGGGAGCCTTCGTTGGTACCGTGCTTTTCGACCATTGTCTTTTCCAATAGGCCTTTCGCTCTAGTCGCTCTGGAGAATCTTTACAGTTTGAAGTCGCGCTTTGCGGCCATCTTCGAGGACAGGCCGTGCAGCTCGACAAAACCGCGAGCCAGGGTCTGGTCGAAGGTGTCGCCCTCGTCGTAGGTAGCCAGGTTGAAGTCGTACAGCGAGGTGTTCGAACGACGACCGTTGACGTTGCAGTGACCTGCGTGCATGACCATGCGGATGTCACCGGAAACGCCCTTCTGGGACTCCTCGATGAAGGCATCCAGCGCGCGCTTCAGCGGCGAGAACCACAGGCCGTCGTAGACCAGGTTGGCCCACTCGCCCTCGACCTGGCGCTTGTAACGAGCCAGCTCACGCTCAACGGTGACGTCCTCGAGCGCTGCGTGTGCGGTCATGATGGCAATTGCGCCCGGAGCCTCGTAAATCTCGCGGGACTTAATGCCGACCAGGCGGTCTTCAACCATGTCCAGACGACCGATGCCCTGAGCACCAGCGCGGCGGTTCATCTCTTCGATGGCCTCAAGCACGGAAACCTTCTTGCCGTCGATGGCAGTCGGCTTACCGTCCTCGAAGGAGATGATGACCTCGTCCGGGGAGCTGAAGTTCAGGGTCGGATCCTCGGTGTACGCGTAGACATCCTTGGTTGGTGCGTTCCACAGGTCCTCCAGGTAGCCGGTCTCAATGGCACGACCGAAGAGGTTCTGGTCAATGGAGAACGGAGAGGACTTGGACTGCTCAATTGGCAGACCCTTTTCCTCAGCGAAGGCGATGGCCTTATCGCGGGTCCACGCGAAGTCACGAGCCGGAGCGATGATCTTCAGATCCGGTGCGGTGTTGGCGAAACCGACCTCGAAACGGACCTGGTCATTGCCCTTACCGGTGCAACCGTGAGCAACGTGGGTGCCACCGAACTCCTCTGCCGCCTTCGCCATGTGCTTAACAATCAGCGGGCGCGACAGTGCAGAAACCAGCGGGTACTGCTTCATGTAGAGACCATTGGCCTTAATGGTCGGCAGGCAGTACTCCTCGGCGAACTCGTCCTTGGCGTCGACAACGACAGCTTCGACAGCGCCGGCGTCCAGAGCGCGCTGACGCACGGACTCCATGTCCTCGCCGCCCTGTCCGACATCGATAGAAACTGCGACGACCTCGCCGTCCGTCATTTCCTTGAGGTACGGAATAGCAACGGTGGTATCGAGGCCACCAGAGTAAGCAAGAATAACCCGGTTGGTCATAGGGTAAGCGCTCCTTTAATCGGTGCTTTAAAGCATTTCGTGAAATAGTTTACTGGTTCGTTCCGGCGGCTAGACGCTGGGCTAGGTCAGCGCCGGAAAGTGGTTCTCTAGCCAGGCACATTACGGTGTCATCTCCCGCAATTGTGCCAACGATTTCTTTGAGTCCCGCACGGTCAATCACACTGGCTAGATACTGTGCGGCTCCCGGTGGTGTACGCACAACCGCGATGGTGCCCGAATGATCAATGGAGACCAGCAGCTCGTCTAAAACGCGCCGCATCCTGGCCACTGCCCCGCTGGAGACAACGAGTGCATCTTCGACGATGGAATAACGCGAACCGTTGACTCCGTCGCGAATCTTTCGGGCGCCCAGCTCATCGAGGTCTCTGGACAACGTCGCCTGCGCAATCTCAATGCCTTCGTCGGCAAGCAGCTCGACGAGCTGAACCTGACTGGACACGTGATGCTGCGCCAACAGGTCAGCGATGCGCGTCTGCCGAGCTGTGCGAGAACCTGGTTGTGCTGCGGTCATGACCTTACTGCCTCTCCACCAGCCAGGTCAGCAACGCCTTCTGAGCGTGCATGCGGTTTTCCGCCTCGTCAAAGACTACCGACTGCGGGCCATCGATGACCTCGGCAGTAACTTCGTTGCCGCGGTATGCCGGCAGGCAGTGCAGGAAGATGGCATCCTCATTTGCCTTCGCCATCAGCTCAGCGTTGACCTGGTACGGCAGAAACGGAGTGCGACGATCCAGGCCGTCGTTCTCCTGCCCCATGCTGACCCAGGTATCGGTGATGACAACGTCGGCACCGGCAATGGCCTCATCGACGTCTGCGGTTACGGCCACGGCCGCACCGGTCTGCTCCGCGACCTTCTTGGCGCGGTCGACGTAGACCTGCTCCGGCTGGAAGTTCTCCGGTGCACAGATGGTGACGTCCAGCCCTGCGGTGGCGAAGCCTACTAGGTAGGAGTTGGCCATGTTGTTGGCACCATCGCCAAAGTAGACAGCCTTCTTGCCACGCAGTCCCGCCTGGCCTTCTTCCGGGCATTTGTGCTCGATGATGGTCTGCAGGTCAGCGAGAATCTGGCACGGGTGGAACTCGTCGGAAAGCGCGTTGACAATCGGCACCGTCGCGGTCTCAGACATGGCCTCCAGCCCTGACTGTGCGTAGGTACGCCAGACGATTGCCGAGACAAAGCGGCTGAGCACAGCAGCGGTGTCCTGGTAGGTTTCGCCCTTGCCCATCTGCGAGTTACCGGTTTCGACCACAATCGCGTTGCCGCCCAGAGCTGCGATACCAGCGTCGAAGGAGAAACGGGTACGAGTCGACGTCTTGTCGAACAGCACCGCAACCGACTGTGGCCCCTCAAACGGCCGTCGGGAGTACGGCGCTGCCTTCAGCTCTGCAGCCAACTGAAGCACCTCAGCCTGCTCCTGTGGAGTCAGGTCATCATCGGCGAGAAAATGACGGAGCATCAGTTTCTAATTCCTTCCTTTGTTGGCGACAGCCTCAGCGGCGTCGTTCAGGCAGGCATCAATCAACTCGACGGCACGGTTGACTTCCTCATCACTGAGGTTCAGCGGCGGCACGATACGCAGCACATTCGCCTGCGGAGCGTTCAGAATGACACCACGCTCATAACCTGCGTTAACCGCTTCCTTCGCCAGGTTCTCGCACAGCACCAGTCCAAGCATGAAACCGCGACCACGCACGTGATCGACATGGCTTAACGACGCAAGCTTGCGAGCCAGGACCTTGCCCTTCTCAGTGACTCGGTTGAGCAGCTTTTCCTCTTCCAGCGTCTCGATGACGGCCAGGCCGGCAGCGGCACAGACCGGATTGCCACCAAAGGTGGTGCCGTGCGCACCAGGAGTGAACAGTTCCGCTGCGCGGCCGTTAGCGATGACAGCACCCAGCGGCAGGCCGCCGCCGAGCCCCTTCGCCAGGGTCATAACGTCCGGCACAATGCCATCGTGCTGGTGGGCAAACCACTGGCCGGTACGGCCAATGCCGGTCTGTACTTCGTCGACAATCATGAGGACGTCGAATCGCTTGGTCAGTTCGCGGACGGCAGCGAGGTACCCCTCTGGCGGTGCGACCACGCCGGTCTCACCCTGAATTGGTTCCAGAATCACCGCAGCGACACCCAACGGATCGGATTCGATGGTCTTGGTGAGGAAGTCAATGTCACCGTAGGGCACGAACTCGACTCCACCCGGCATCGGTTCGAACGGGGTGCGCTTGTCCGGCTGACCGGGCATGGCAAGTGCGCCCATGGTACGGCCGTGGAACCCGTGGTGGGTAGCGATAATGCGATTGCGCCCCGTCAACCGCGCCAGCTTGAACGCGGCCTCATTGGCCTCGGTGCCGGAATTGCAGAACATAATCCGGGTGTCATCAGTGTCCCAGCCAGTGAGCTCAATGAGCTTCTCGCCCAGTGCCAACGGTGGCTCAGAGGCGAAGATGTTGGACACGTGCCCCATCGTGGAAATCTGCTTGGACACAGCTTCCACGATGGCCGGATGTGCGTGACCCAACGCGTTGACTGCAATACCGGCGAGCAGGTCCAGGTATTCCTTGCCCTCGGAATCCGTGACAATAGCGCCCTTACCCTGCACAAGCTCAATGCGCGGCGTGCCGTAATTGTTCATCATCGTGTGTTGCCACTGCTGCTTGAAGTCGCTCATGTCGTCTTTCGACCTGCCTAACGTGTGTAGCTAAATTCTTGTCAGTCTTTTCTGCGTTATCCGGGCTCTACCATTGTGCCGATACCGCCGGAAGTCATCAGCTCCAGCAGCACCGAGTGTGGCTGGCGGCCGTCGATAACGTGGGCTGCAGGCACTCCCCGATCTACTGCGTTCAAGCAGGACTCCATCTTCGGAATCATTCCGGAATCCAGCGTCGGAAGGATTTCTCGCAGATGCGAAGTGGAAATCTTCGACACCAGCGAATCGCGGTTCGGCCAATCCGTGTAGAGACCCTCGACATTAGTCAGAATCACCAAACGGTTCGCGTTAATTGCCGATGCCAGTGCGCCTGCTGCCGTGTCGGCGTTGATGTTGTAGACCTCTTTGCCATCAGCGGACGGCGCGATCGTGGAAACCACCGGAATACGTCCGGCATCAATCAGGTCCAATAGCGTTTCCGAGTGCACCTCGGTGATATTGCCAACCAGCCCGATATCTGTCTCCTTGCCACCGACATTTACCGTGCGTCGGGTACCAGTGAACAGGCCGCCATCCTCACCAGAGGTACCCACTGCATAGGGGCCGTAGGCGTTGATGAGGTTCACCAGTTCGCGGCCGACCTGCCCGAAGAGCACCATGCGGACAATTTCCATGACCTCCGGAGTCGTGACACGGAAACCGCCTCGGAACTCTCCTTCCAGCCCCAGGCGCTTGAGCATCGACGAAATCTGGGGGCCTCCACCGTGGACAACCACCGGCTTCACACCCACGGTGCGCAGGAAAACCATGTCCTGCGCGAAGGCTTTCTTCAGTTTCAGGTCGGTCATCGCGTTACCGCCGTACTTGACCACCACAATCTTGTCGCGGTGGTGCTGCAGCCACGGCAGTGCTTCCGCCAGCACATGTGCCCGCTGTTCGAAGGACAGCCCTTCGGTCAACTGGTGAACCATTGCAGAGTCTCCTCAAAACCTTTACGACGAATATGCCGAGTTGATGTGAACGTAGTCGTGGGAAAGGTCAGTCGTACGAATCGTGGCCTCTTCCGGATTACCAGTACCGAGGTCAACCTCAACGGCGATGTCCTTGCCGGAGAGATCCACTTCACGGGCATCTGGCGTGCCACCGGTATCGCGACAGACTACATGACCGTTGAAGGAAACAGTGATGTGCTCCGGATCCATATCCACCGGTGCAGTGCCGACAGCCGCCAGCACACGACCCCAGTTCGGGTCCGAACCGAACATCGCACACTTGAAGAGGTTGTCGCGGCCGATAATTCGAGCAGCTACCAGAGCATCTTCCGCGCCACCGGTGCCACGCACGGTCACGGACACACGCTTGGTCACGCCTTCGGCGTCCGACTGCATCTGGCGTGCAATGGAATCACACACGCTGAGCACTGCCTGGTCGAGCTCCTCCTGCGAGGGCTTCACGCCAGAGGCACCGTTGGCCAAAATGATGACGGTGTCATTGGTGGATGTGGAGCCATCAATATCTAGGCGGTTAAACGTAACCTCGCTCGCCTTGGCAATTGCCTCGTGCGCCATTTCTGCGCTTACCGACGCATCCGTCGTAATCACACCGAGCATCGTGGCCATCGACGGGCTAATCATGCCAACACCCTTGCCCATAGCGCCGACAGTGAATCCGTCACCATGCGCAACGGCCTGCTTTGCCACCAAGTCAGTGGTCAAGATGGCTTCTGCTGCAGCCGTACCTGCGGCGGCATCGCTGCCCAGATTCTCACAAAGCTTCGGCACACCTGCCAGAACAATGTCCATCGGCAGCCGGTCACCAATCAAGCCGGTGGAGCAGGTACCAATCTCGGTAACATCGACGCCGAGCTCATCTGCGACCTTCTGGCAGACTTCGAGGGCGTCGGCAATACCCGGCTGACCATTGCAGGCATTGGCGTTGCCCGAGTTCAGCACCACAGCGGACAGCTTGCCGTCAGCGATGTGCTTCTTGGATACCGTCACCGGCGCAGCCTGGACACGGTTGGTAGTAAAGACAGCCGCGGCAGTCTTCTCCGGCCCCTGGTTTACGATGAGCGCCATGTCCGGGTTTCCGCTGACCTTGATGCCTGCAATGACACCACTGGCCGCGAACCCCTGAGGTGCACATACGCCGCCTTCGTCACCAGCGACGTTGACGAGACCTTCTTTTTCTTCCTTCATCATGGGGCAACTCCTACCAGGGGAAGTCCTGCAGTTTCATTCTGTCCAGTAACCAAATTCATGCACTGAACTGCGGCACCACCGGTGCCCTTTGTCAGATTGTCGATCGCCGAGGTCAGCACCAGACGCTTGGCGCGTTCATCTACCTCAACCTGAATCTGAACCAAGTTAGAGCCAATTATCGACTGCGTCTGAGGCTGCAGCCCTTCGGCCAACACCTGCACAAACGGCTCATCCTTGTAGAACTCGAGGTAGGCCTCCCGTGTGACTGCCTCCGTCACCCCGTCGACAAGCGGAGCGGTGATGGTGGTGAGAATGCCGCGTGACGTTGGGGCGAGCACCGGTGTGAAGCTGACGGTGAGATCCTCTGCGTACGGCTTGAGGTTTTGCAGGAATTCTGCGGTGTGGCGGTGCTTGCCCGCAGTGTTGTAGGCGCGGAGATTGCCCATGACCTCGGACCCGAGCAGGGGCACAGCTGCCTTCTTGCCCGCACCAGAGGTACCGGTGATAGAAACAACGGACAGATCCGGCTTGACCAGGCACTTTGCAACTGCCGGCAGTGCCGTAATGGTACCGCCAGTGGGGAAACAACCCGGCACAGCAATGCGCTTGGAAGCAGCGACTACTTCCCTGTTGCCCGGCAGCTCTGGAATACCGTAAGTCCAGGTACCGGCGTGCTCCGAGCCGTAGTAGTGCTCCCACTCAGCGGCATCCTGCAGGCGGAAATCCGCGCCGCAGTCAATAATCACCGTGTCATCGCCCAACTGCTCTGCAATCGCAGCCGAATGACCGTGGGGCAGACCGAGGAACACCACGTCATGCCCGGCGAGTGTGTCACCATTAGTCGGCTCAATACGACGGTCAGCCAAAGGTGCCACATGAGGCATAATGTCGCCCACACGGGCACCCGCGTTGGATGCTCCCGTTAGTGCGCCGATGGTCAGTTCGCCGGAAAGATACGCCGGGTGCGACAACAGGAGGCGGAGGATCTCTCCTCCTGCGTAACCGGTCGCACCGGCAATGGCAACGGAAATACTCATGCCAAACATTCAACACTTTTATTCACTGCGTTGCAAGATATTCATAGAATTCGTTACCAAAGCGCTGGAATTCTACCGATGTGACTGGAGTGAATTATGAATATAACGCCGTCATCGGTACATACATCGCGTTCGCCGAGCACGGCAGATTACTCAACGAACGCGACGCTTGGCTCCTGACTCATCACGCCATCTGCCCACTGCGCCACCGATGACGTCGTGGTGTAGAGATAGTAACCTGACTCCTCCGGTGCGACGCTGCCATCAAAAGCCACCGCGCCCGAGAACACCGCCGCTAGCTGGCCGTCGATAAAAAGCGGTCCGCCCGAATCGCCTACCTGCAACGCCGCGGGGCGCTCCATGCGCGCCAACACCGAGTCTTCCCGCACGCACTGTTGATACTTCACCGGACACATCGAAGCGGTGACGGTCGCCGACGGCAGCGTGCCATCCGCAACATCGCCGAGCAGCGATCGCCCATAGACCGTGCCTGCCGTTTCTTGCTCCGAAAACGCTTGACGACGTTCCATTGCGGGATACCCCGGAAGAGCTGCGTCGCCCGCAAGGTGAACAAGCGCTACGTCACCGGTGGGCGCAATTTCCCAGCTATCGATAGGAACACGGTGGGAATCCTGACCGAAACCGACCTCTACTTCCCCAGCCTGCTGCGGGACATCACGCACGCAGTGGGCGGCGGTCATTACCCACTGCGGGGCGATTGCAGTTCCCGTGCAAAAGTTTCCGGTATGGGGACTGGTCTGGACCATGATTGACACCACGGAGTCCGCCGCCACACTAGGCGCAGCAGCCTCCCCGCCAACCAGCGCAGCCGCACTCGGCGCGCCGGTGAGCAACAGACCTGCCGTGACAGCAGCTGCAGCCACAGTCGCCGCAGGCTTCGCGCTGCTCACCGCGCGCACTCCAACGCGCTGCTCTCGTGCCTCTGCGCTATTCAGCCTGTTGCCGCGGTGCCGCAAGATGCCAATCATGGGTATCTCTCCCTGTGGTCTCCCCTTTTAGCCACGCAGCTGAGCGCCGTGACGGGTAGTGGCCAGCTCAATGGCCGCCTCGCGAGCCGCGGAAGCTTCCTCTTCCTTCAGCGTACGGTCCGGTGCGCGGAAACGCAGGGAGTACGCCAGTGAACGAACGCCTTCGCCCATCTGCTCGGAACGGTAAACATCGAAGATACGAATGGATTCGAGGAGCTCACCAGCACCCTCCACCAGAGTCTTCTCCACCTCTGCGGCGGAGACCTCATCGCTGACAACAAGCGCGACGTCCTGGTGGACAGCCGGGAACGGGCTGAGTACCGGCGCCGGCAGGTGCTCCGTCACTGGCAGTGCATCGAGATTAATCTCCATCGCGCAGGTGCGCTCCGGCAGACCAGCGTCCTTGCACACCTTCGGGTGCAGCTCACCGGCGTGGCCGACGACCTCGCCGTCGACAAGCAGCTCAGCGCAGCGGCCCGGGTGCCACGGCAGCACCTCAGCGTTACGGATCTCCAGCTCGACGTTGGCAGCGCGGGCAACAATGCGCGCGGCTTCGATGGCGTCGGCGACGGTGTACGCGGCCTCGTCACCCCACGGGCTATCCAGGCGGATACGACCGCAGGCGACAGTGGCGACGTGCAGCGGCTGCTCCGGCAGCGACTCCAGCAGCTCGGCGCGCTCGGCCTCGCTCGGCAGACCCGCGGTAGACGGCATCGGCGAGACACCGTTACCGCGCTCGATGGATACCTGCTCCACACCGTAGAGCGACAGGTCGACCTGGCCGCGAGCAACATTGCGCTTCAGCGATTCAAGCATGGACGGCAGCAGAGTCGTGCCCAGCTGAGCGTGGTCGGACTCCAACGGGTTGATGACCTTGACGGTGTTACGACGCGGGTCATCAGCGTCCAGGCCCCAGACGTCGAAGACATCGTTGGCAATGAACGGTGTCGGCAGAATCTCCAGGTAGCCATTGTGAGCCAGCGCGTGGCCGACGAAGCGGCGACGCAGCTGACGCTCGGTCAGACCGCGACCGGCCGGGGCGATTGGGAGGATAACCGGAATGTCTTCCAGGCCCTCCAGACGTAGGATCTCCTCAACCAGGTCAGCGGACATGGTCAGGTCCGAGCGCCAGGTTGGCGGAGTGACAGCCAGGCGGTCACCGTTGTCGACGACCTCGCAACCGACCTCGCGCAGGCGTCCAATGACGGTCTCACGCGGGTAATCAACGCCCGCAACTTCGCTGGCGCGGTTGACAGCAAAGTCAATAGTCGGCATGGTGGCAACCTCACCGAGCAGGGTGCGACCAGTGTCGATAGTGCCGCCGGCGATGTCAGCGAGCAGCTGGCAGGCCAGATCCAGAGCCGGCTCGACCAGAGCGGTGTCCACGCCGCGCTCGAAACGTCGTGAAGCCTCGGAGCTCAGCTTGTGGCGGCGACCACTGCGGAAGACATGCAGCGGCGACCAGTTGGCGGCCTCGAAGACCACATCGGTGGTGTCGTCGGCGATCTCGGAGGTGAGACCACCCATGATGCCGGCCAGCGACTGAATACCATTGTCGTCGCAGATGACAACGTCTGCCGGGTCGAGCTTGCGGTCCACGTGGTCGAGGGTGGTCAGAGTCTCGCCGGCCTTAGCGTTGCGGATGTGCAGGCCACCAGCGATCTTGGAACCGTCGAAAGCGTGCATCGGCTGACCGAGCAGTAGCATCACATAGTTGGTGACGTCCGTGGCCACGTTGACCGGACGCTGACCAGCCAGCAGCAGGCGGCGACGCATCCACCACGGGGTCTCGGCGTTCGGGTCGATGCCGGTGACTCGGCGCAGACCAAAGCGGCGGGTGTCGGTGTCCTCGTCGATAGTGACGTTCAGGACCTCACCTTCGACCGGCAGCTCGTTGACCTTGGCTGGATCGGCGAAGTCGAGGTTGAAGGCGGAGCAGATCTCGCGGCCCAGACCGCGGGCCGACAGCGCGTAACCGCGGTCCGGGGTGATGTTGACCTCGAACTTCTCGTCATCGAGACCGATGAATTCCTTGGCGCACGAACCCAGCTCAGCTGGGGCCGACGGCAGCGTCAGAATACCGGCGGAGGAATCGGTCATACCCAGCTCAGCTTCGGAGCAGAGCATGCCGTTGGAAATCTTGCCGTAAGTCTTCCGTGCGGAAATCTCGAACCCACCCGGCAGCACGCAGCCCGGCAGTGCGACGATAACAATGGAGCCCTCTTCAAAGTTGCGGGCACCACAGATGATCTCCTGCAGCTCGCCGGTGCCATTGACATCACCGACATTGACCTGACAGAAGCGAATTGGCTTCTTAAAGCCCTCGAGCTCCTCAATGTGGTCGACGCGACCGAAAACCAGCGGCCCCTCGACCTTCTCCAGCGGCTCGTGCCCCTCGGTTTCAAAACCAACGCGGACAAAGCCCTCATCCAACTCGTCCGGGGTAACGGACCAGTCCGGGTTGATGGTGTTCTCTGGGCCGCGAACGATTTCAGTGACCCACGACTGTGGAATGAACATGTAAGTAAAACTCCTATCTGTAGGTCAGTGAATTAGCCGCGGATACCGAACGGCTGCGTGAAGCGGACGTCGCCTTCGACCATGTCGCGCATGTCGGTCAGGCCGTTGCGGAACTGCAGGGTGCGCTCCAGGCCCATGCCGAACGCGAAGCCCGAGTACACCTCCGGGTCAATACCGGAGGCACGCAGCACGTTCGGGTTGACCATGCCGCAGCCACCCCACTCGATCCAGCCTGCGCCGCCCTTCTTATTCGGGAACCAGACGTCAACCTCAGCGGACGGCTCAGTGAACGGGAAGTAGTTGGTGCGCATGCGGGTCTTGGTCTCCGGACCGAACAGCGCCTTTGCCATGTGATCCAGCGTGCCGCGCAGGTGCCCCATGGTCAGCCCCTTGTCCACAGCGAGTCCCTCCACCTGGTGGAAGACCGGGGTGTGGGTGGCGTCGAGCTCATCGGTGCGGAAGGTACGGCCCGGGCAGATAACGTAAATCGGCAGGTCACGTGACTGCAGAGTGCGAACCTGGACCGGCGAGGTGTGCGTACGCAGCACCTGCTTGGATCCTTCCGGCGCAATGTGGAAAGTATCCTGCAGAGTACGAGCCGGGTGATCCGGCAGGAAGTTCAGCGCGTCAAAGTTGAAGTACTCGGCTTCGACCTCTGGGCCCTCGGCGATTTCCCAGCCCATGCCCACGAAGATGTCACCAATCTGCTCGGACAGGATGGTAATTGGGTGCATACCGCCACGCTGACTCTGCGTGGTGTCCACCGACACGTCGATACGCTCCGCGACCAGGCGACGCGCGTTTTCCTCTTCCTCCAGCACTGCAAGACGCTCAGCATAGTGCTTTTCGACGGCTCCGCGAACAACATTTACGCGACGACCAGCATCCTTGCGCTCAGCCTTCGGAATGGAGCCCAGCGCGCGGCGAGCCTGCGGAATGTAGCCTTCATCCCCCAAGTGCTCACGGCGGGCGGCAGAAAGCTCATCCAGGTTGCCGGCAGCATCAAAGGCACCCGTGGCCTTCTGCGCAGCCGCCTGGAGGGCTTCCTCGGAAAGATCGATAGGATTTGGCGAATCGCTCACGTGTCAACCACTTCTATATAGGACTATCAGTTCTTGTGATGGAACAATCATAGTCGAGGATAACTGCACACGTGCATGCACCTCACCATCGAGGTTTCCTACTTACCCCGAACCGTCTCCCACAGGCACATGGCCGCTGCGGTGGCGAGGTTCAACGACTCTGCCTCGCCCTTAATCGGGATGGACACACTTGCCCCCGCCGAGGCCGTAATCTCCTCCGACAGGCCATGGGCTTCGTTGCCGAAAAGCCAGGCGACGGGACCGTCGGGAAGCGCATCAACGCCGAGCGTGAGAGCGCCATCCATCGCCGTGGCGAGGGTGGTAAAGCCCGCTTCCCTGACTTTCTCCATAACGACATCAATATCGCGCTCGCGTGCGACAGGGGTATGAAAAACAGAACCTGCCGACGAACGCACGGCCTTAGAATTCAACGGGTCAACCGAATCGCCAGCAAGGATAACCGCACCAGCTCCGAGAGCATCAGTCATACGCACAATCGTGCCGACATTACCCGGGTCATTGCACTCCACCGGAATCACCAGACAGCCGGACTGCTTTCCAACCTCAATGGCCTCTTCCAACGAAATGGACACCGCACCTGTGTCGCAGACAGCGAAGAGTCCGGTGGTGGTGACAGTTTCACTTAAAGAGCGGGCGGCGGCGGCGTCGATAAGCGAAACAGACTTACGCTGCGTCCCCGATTCGAGATACCCCGTGAGCAGCTCGCGGAACTGCTCGGCGGCGGCAGCGGTGACGAAAATTTCTACGACAGCCTCTGCGCGGATAGCCGCATCGACGGAATTGAAGCCCTCGATGAGGAAGCGCCCGGCCTTCTTCCGCTTGGCCGCACGGTGGAGCTGAATAGCCGCCGAGACTCGCGGGGTGCGAGGAGTAAACGGCTCGTCGTTGAAGTACAGCGCAGAGTTCATAGTGATTAATCCTAGTGATGCGGCTCGGGATTCATAACCGCCAGCAGGCCAGTGCGGATACGAAAAACCACCGTCGAGGTTATTCGTTAACCCAATCGACGGTGGTTTTTCAAAGATGTTGGCAGGCGCACTGCCGGTCGCAGGCGCTTGCCGACGCTACGTACGAGTTACCTCGTAGCTGCTTTACTTAGCAGCAGGAGCGTTGACGTCCTCCGGCAGAGCATCCTTAGCGACCTTGACCAGAGCAGCGAATGCCTGTGGGTCGTTGACAGCCATCTCAGCCAGGTTCTTACGGTCAACCTCAACGCCAGCCAGGTTCAGGCCCTGGACGAAGCGGTTGTAGGTGATGTCGTTAGCGCGGGCAGCAGCGTTGATACGCTGAATCCACAGACGACGGAACTGACCCTTACGGTGGCGGCGATCGCGGAACTCGTAGGTCTTGGAGTGGAGCATCTGCTCCTTGGCCTTGCGGTACAGGCGGGAGCGCTGACCACGGTAGCCCTTTGCGGAATCGAGAACTTCGCGACGCTTCTTCTTAGCGTTAACAGACCGCTTCACACGTGCCACGGTGATACTTCCTTTTCGTTGTCTTTAAGAACTAGTGAAATTAAGAGGGCGATTGCCCTGGGACGAGGCTTGAAAAACTAAGCCTTGCCCAGCAGACGCTTGACGCGCTTGACGTCCGACTTAGCAACGTCCGTGGTGCCCTTCAGGCGACGGGTACGAGTGGACGGCTTGCCCTCCAGGAGGTGGCGGCGATTAGCCTGCTCGCGGCGCAGCTTGCCGGAACCGGTAACCTTGATGCGCTTTGCGGTGCCCTTGTGGGTCTTCTGCTTCATGTTAAAACTCTCCCCTACCGATCTTTGACGCTCGTGGCGCAAAAATCTCGTTTACAACCATTTCTGGTCAGGTCGGTTACTTCTTACCCTTATTCCGAACCGGCCCCAGGACCATAGTCATGTTGCGACCGTCCTGCTTCGGGCGAGACTCGACGGTGCCGTACTCTTCGACATCGGCGGCCAGACGCTCCAACAGGCGGAATCCCAGTTCTGGACGAGACTGTTCACGGCCACGGAACATAATCGTGACCTTGACCTTCGAACCCTTCTCCAAGAAACGAACAACGTTGTTCTTCTTGGTTTCGTAGTCGTGGTCATCAATCTTCGGACGGAACTTCTGCTCCTTGACCACAGTCTGCTGCTGGTTCTTTCGAGCCTCGCGTGCCTTCTGGGCTTGTTCGTACTTGAACTTGCCGTAGTCCATAATCTTGGCGACCGGCGGCTTTGCTCGCGGAGCAACCTCAACCAGGTCAAGGTCTGCTTCGTAAGCGAGCTTGAGTGCGTCACCGGTGCGGACAACGCCCACCTGCTCACCATTCGGTCCTACAAGGCGGACTTCCGGTACTCGAATATCCTCGTTAATACGAGCTTCAGCGCTGATGTGGCCTCCTAGGTTGAACCTGAACAATCTTCGTTTCAAACCGCGATAG
The DNA here is from genome assembly GCF_001807105.1 of Corynebacterium sp. HMSC14H10. Classification (NCBI taxonomy): domain Bacteria; kingdom Bacillati; phylum Actinomycetota; class Actinomycetes; order Mycobacteriales; family Corynebacteriaceae; genus Corynebacterium; species Corynebacterium sp. HMSC14H10. Next base: position 126,876 of record NZ_KV787410.1, read on the forward strand.
CAAGCGGGAAAGGAAGAAAAGCCACGCGTCTACAGCGGATTACTACACACTGTATAAGGACGCCTTCCAATCGTGCGATGTGACATCACCGATTAGGGTGGACCCCGGCGCTACCGTAATTCTTTGGCGCACCTAGGGTGGGACTTAAATCCTCTTCGCTGCCGAATGCAACTAAATGCTCCCCGAAGGCAGCAAGCATCGCATTCTGGCGGTCGTAGACGAGATGTTAACACAGCTGTTCTCGCATACCAAAACCGGCTCTCACTCCGGGTTATTCACCATCGGCACCCGACGCGATACCAAGCGTCAAAAAAATTGCAATCCGAATTGTAATCAGATTGGTAGATTCTCTCCATAGTTTTTAGGCCAAACACGATTAAAGTCGTCACCATGAATACTGGCTCCAACGGCTTTGGCCCTAAAGCCGAGAACACCAATCCTAATCAGCACTCCGCCCGATACGACAAGCCTCCGACCGGCGATTTTGTCCTGACCGGCGACTCCGTCTCAGAGCTTTCCCATGCTCTGGCAGATTTGGAGGCCAGCTCGCTTCGACTGGCTCAGCTCACCCGTACCTGGCAGGTGCGCCTTTCGCAGGCAAGCGGGCAAGCGCCGACTGCACCGAGCGCGCCTCAAACTACGGGAACGGAGTTTGCGTCGGTACCTAAAGCGGTACCTAAATCGGCGCCTGAGCGGACACCTCAAGCGCCGCCCCATGTTGCACCCCAAGGGGCACCTCAACACAATCCGCAGCCACCGCCAACACAAGCGGACTGGCGGAATCAACCAGCTCCCCTGCCACAGAGCGGCGCAACTGCGCAGCCGATGTTCGGCTTCCCCTCTGCCCACCAGTGGCGGCGGGATTCGAAGTCGCCGCAGTCTTCTCCCTTGCCGCAGTCTTCCCCCTCGCCACAGTCTTCCCCAACCGGCTCGGCCCCGCCGCCGAAGCTGCCGGAGGCACCGCGTGAACCTCGCGAGCCCCGCGAACCCTGGTGGCGCAACGAGAAGGCGATCATCAAGATTATTGCCATCTTCGGTGGTCTCATTACCGCTGCCGGTATCGCGTTCTTCGTCGCGGTTGCAATCCAATCCGGCCTGATCGGACCGGCCGGTCGTGTGGTCCTGGCTTACTTGTTGGCCGCCGTGCTCGCGGTCGCAGCTGTGCGAGCGCACCGTCGTCAAGCACCGCCTGCTGGCGTGACGGCGTTGATTGCGACATCACTAGCCGCTGCGCACCTGACAACGATGTCGATGTCCTACCTCCTCGACTGGATTCCGGTGGCGGCGACGCTGGTCATCATGTTGCCTTTCGCTGCAGTCGGTCTATACGGCGCGCGGTGGACGAAGTCGAGTGCAACCGCGGCGTGGACAATCACAATCAACACCGGATTAATGCTGTGGGCGACGATCGGCCTCGACTTCCACGCCCGCCCGCGGAGCTCCTCGCTCGCGCAAATCACCCTTCAACTGATGGTCATCGCCGCTATCGTCTGCCTCCTGAACGTCCCCTTCCGGAAGTACGTAGTCGCATTCCTGCTCGGCGCAAACGTTCTCATCGGCGTAATCACGACCAACAATGCACTGGTGATGCCCGCAATCGCCGCACTCACCATTGCCCTTTTCGTGTTTGCCCAGTTCGGCCCGCTGGCGATGGCTCGCCAACTCACTCCCGAGCTTGACGACGAGCCTTCGGAAACCAGCACCTGGGAAGACGATCTGGTCACCATCACGTCAGTAGTTGCCTTCTCGACTCCGGTTGTAGCTGCAGTCCCAATGGTCAACGCCACACAGTCCGCCTCCAGCCTCTGGCTGCTGTTCTACGGCGGATTCGTGCTGTTCATCGCAATTGCTGCAGTATTCCTTTGGAACCGTGCCATCTTCCGCTATCTCGCCCCAATGGCCTTGGCCACGGCAATTCTGCCCTGGCTAGCGCTCGCGGTGGCAGGCCCGGAAAGGAGCTCAGGAGCCGATACTGGAACCCACACTTGGGGTCTCATCCCAATCTCCATCGGTGCCGCGCTCTTTGTCTGGGCGCTGGCCACAGCACCGAAGCACGGCGCGATTGGCGCACGACTACAGGCTCCTGAACCAACCCAGGATGCCGTGGCACCATATACAAAGATTGCGGCACTGACCTGGCTGCTCGGCGCAACGGTAGTACACCTCTACATCCTGCCCGCAGCGTTGAATGCCGGTGCCGCAGCTGATTACTCGGCAACGTGGGCAGAAACGCTTTCGCTGTTGTTCCTGCTGTGCGCCGATGTCGGCCTGGCCGTGACGGCAGCGAGGTCGCAGCTACCGCCAGCTTTTGCACTGATTGGCCTGGCTGCACTGGGTATGCCATTTATCGTGCTGCTCACGACTATTGGCGTGAGCTTCAACGCCGCACACATGTTGCTGAGTATTTTCTGGGCCACGATTGCCGGCATGCTGGTGCTATCGAAGAGGTTCCACCACATTCCGGCGCGACTGGCAGCGGGTTTGACGATTGCGGCGCTGTCTATCGTCAAGCTGATCTTCTACGACATGGCAACGCTCGATGGCGTTATCCGCGCCTTGGCGTTCCTCGGCTGTGGTCTGATTCTGCTGGCCATGGCGGTCTCCGGGGCGAAGCAGAAGAGTGCCGAGGAGCCGGCGGCACCGGACTGTGACGGCACCGCCAGCGATACTGACGCTGCCGGTGCGAGCGGCGCAGCAGATGCCGACCCCGCTGCTGACAGAATGGAAGGCATCACCCGCACCGACGGTCCTGGAATTTCCGACGGAAACGAGCCGACTACCTAAGCTACTTAAGCAGCGGCTTCAGGTACTGCCCGGTGTGGGAGCCGGAACAGTTCGCGACATCCTCCGGCGTGCCCTCTACAACCACGGTGCCACCGCCGGAGCCGCCTTCCGGCCCCATGTCGATGATCCAATCCGCAGACTTGATGACATCCAAATTGTGCTCAATGACAATGACGGTGTTGCCCTTGTCCACCAGGCCCTGCAACACCAACATGAGCTTGCGGATGTCCTCAAAATGCAGCCCCGTGGTCGGCTCATCCAAGATGTAGACCGTCCGGCCATTGGAGCGCTTCTGCAGCTCACTGGCCAACTTCACGCGCTGAGCCTCACCACCCGAGAGCGTGGTTGCCGCCTGCCCGAGACGGACATAGCCCAGGCCGACGTCGACAAGCGTATTGAGATAACGCGCAATCGACTGAATCGGCTCGAAGAACTCCGCTGCCTCGGAGATGGGCATGTCCAGAACCTCAGCGATGGTCTTGCCCTTGTAACGAACCTCCAGCGTTTCGCGGTTGTAGCGCGCGCCGTGGCAAACCTCGCAAGGCACATAGACGTCCGGCAGGAAGTTCATCTCAATCTTGATGGTGCCGTCGCCCTTACACGCCTCACAGCGGCCGCCCTTGACGTTGAAGCTGAATCGACCGGGCTTATAGCCACGAACCTTGGCCTCTTGCGTCTCGGCGAAGAGGTTGCGGATCTTGTCGAACACACCGGTGTACGTCGCTGGGTTGGAACGCGGGGTGCGACCAATCGGCGACTGATCAACTTGCACCAGCTTGTCCAGCTGATCCAACCCCTCCACGCGGCTGTGTCGACCCGGCACCTGACGAGCACCGTTGAGCTCGTTGCTCATCACCTTGGCCAGGATTTCGTTGACCAAGGTGGACTTGCCGGACCCGGAAACACCCGTAACGCAGGTCAACACGCCGAGGGGGAACTTCACGTCAATCTTCTTCAGGTTGTTTTCGCGAGCGCCCTTGACCGTCACCATGCGCGACTTATCAATCGCACGACGGTTCTCCGGCACCGCCAATACCCGACGACCCGAGAGATACGCACCTGTCAGTGATTCCTCGCAGTCAACGATGCCAGACGGTTCACCCTGGTAGACGATTTGTCCACCGTATTCACCGGCCTTTGGCCCAATGTCGACCAGCCAATCGGCCTCGCGAATCGTGTCCTCATCATGCTCGACCACAATCAGGGTATTGCCCAGGTCGCGCAGGTTTTTCAGAGTCTTGATTAGACGGTTGTTATCACGCTGGTGAAGACCAATCGAGGGCTCATCCAAGACGTAGAGCACGCCAGCGAGCCCCGAACCAATCTGTGTGGCCAGACGAATTCGCTGCGCTTCACCACCGGACAGCGTGCCTGCCGAACGAGACAGGGACAGATAATCCAGGCCAACGTCAAGCAGGAATTTCAGACGAGCCTGCACCTCACGCAGAACACGCCCGGCAATCATTTCCTCGCGCTTGCCCAGAGTCAGCGAATTCAGGAATGCCGAGCCATCGTGAACCGATAGCTCTGTCAGCTCGGCAATATTCTTCTGCCCGAACTCCGCCGAATCCAACGTCACCGAAAGAATCTCCGGACGCAAACGAGTACCGCTACATGCCGGGCACGGCACCTCACGCATGTACCCCTGGAAACGCTCCTTCTGAGAGTCGCTCTCCGCCTGTGACAGCTTGCGGTGCAGGTACGGCATCACGCCTTCGAAAGGTGCGGTGTACTGGCGAGTACGGCCGTAGCGATTGCGGTAACGCACCGTGACCTTGTGGCTGGAACCATGCAGCAGGGCCTTGCGCTGCGGCGCTGTGAGGTCTTCGAAAGGCGTGGTCGGGTCGAAGCTCATCTCGGTGGCGAGGCCTTCAACCAGCTTTTCAAAGTACTTCTTGTTCAGCGTCTGCCGCCACGGCGCAATCGCCTCAATCGTCGGCAGCGACGGATCTGGAATCACCAGGTCCGTGTCCACCTCCAGCTTGGTACCGATACCGTCACACTCCGGGCACGCACCATACGGCGAGTTAAAGGAAAACGACCGTGGCTCCAACTCATCGATAGCAATACGGTGCCCATTCGGGCAGGCCATCTTCTCCGAGAACCGCTGGGTTCGACGCGGGTCGTCCGCCTCTAGCCCGACGGCGTCGATGACCACGACGCCGTCGGCAAGCAGAAGCGCCGTTTCGACGGAATCGGTGAGCCTGCGCTGCTGCGACTCCTTCACCTGGAGACGGTCAATGACCACGTCAATGTCATGCTTGACCTGCTTCTTCAGCTTCGGCGGATCCGTTAGACGGTGCATTTCACCATCGACGATGACACGCGCGTAGCCCTCGGATGCGAGGCGTTCAAACAGGTCGACGAATTCACCCTTGCGCGTGCGCACGACGGGTGCGAGGACCTGGAATTTGGTGCCCTCCGGCATTTCCATGACCTGATCGACGATCTGCTGTGGAGTCTGTGAGGAGATTACTTCCCCACAGGTCGGACAGTGCGGAGTACCGGTGCGCGCGTAGAGAAGACGCAGGTAGTCATACACTTCAGTGATGGTTCCGACGGTCGAGCGCGGGTTGCGGTTCGTCGACTTCTGGTCGATCGACACCGCCGGCGAGAGCCCCTCAATCATCTCTACATCGGGCTTTTCCATCTGCCCCAGGAACATGCGCGCATAGGAGCTCAGCGACTCCACGTAACGGCGCTGGCCCTCGGCGAAAATTGTGTCAAATGCCAGTGACGATTTACCCGACCCCGACAGACCTGTGAAAACCACCATCTTGTCTCTGGGCAAATCGATGTCAACACCCTGCAGGTTATGCTCGCGGGCGCCTCTGACCACTAGACGTTCAGCCACAGTGGGAAACCTCAATTCGTCGACGATTCACTGCCGACTAGTCTACAGTCCATAACCAATTTTTCGCACATGTGTTCAGAGACTCGTGGTTACGTTGCGCTCCTAGCGCGCCGACAGACACCTCATTACCCTGGGGCGCATGAACGACGACATTACAATCAGCCCTTACTCCAACTCGCCGAGAACGCGCGGCGTTGAGCGCATTGACTACGGCAATGTCACTATTTATAAGACCTCCGTCGGATCGATGGACAACAACGTCTACCTTTTGGTCGACTCCCGCGAGCCCGACAATTCCCTACTTATCGACGCCGCCACCGACGCCGACCATCTAATCCGCCTGGTTGAGCACGTCGGCGCGCAGGTCCGCACGATTGTCACCACGCACTCCCACGGCGATCACGTTCAGGCGCTCGGCGAGCTCCTGCAGTCATTCCCGGCCCGCCACATCACGTCCAGCCTCGACGCTGCCGACATTCCCGAGCCCGCCGACCAGCAGCTCGACGGCGGCGAGACCATCACGTTCGGCGAGGACATCACGCTGCCCACGTTCATCCTTCGCGGACACACCAAGGGCGGCCTCTGCCTCGACCTGTCCGCCAAGGAAGCCGGCGCGCTTTCCGACGACACCCCGTCACACCACCTCTTCGTCGGTGACAGCATCTTCCCAGGCGGTGTCGGCAAAACGTACTCGCCCGAGGATTTCACGCAGCTTATCGACGATGTCGAGAGCCGTGTCTTCCGCGTCTACCCCGCCGACTCGGTGATTCACCCCGGCCACGGCAAAGACACCACAGTTGGTGTCGAGAGCCCCGAGGTCGAGAACTGGCGCCAGCGTGGTTGGTAGCGCTGGATGAGCGTGGTCGGTAGTGCTGGATGGTGCCGCAGCTTCTGAAAAACTTGTCATTCCCGCGACATAAATAGGCCGGGCTGCGTAGGATTAATAGTGAATTACAGCGACCAGATGGCCAAAAACACGGTTTCACCTGGACGACAAAGGAGATGGAATTTAGATGATTCGCAAGTTTGCCCGACCAATGCTGGCCTCGGTTTTCGTTGCCGACGGTGTCGACACGCTGATGAACCAGAAGGATCATGAAGAGGGCGCACGCGACCTGATTGCCCGCGTCCGCTCCGTAACCCCGAACCAGTACAACAAGTACGTGCCAAATAGCGAGAAGCTGGTTGTCCAGGTCGTCGCTGGCACCAAGGTTGCTGCGGGTTCCCTCTACGCTCTGGGTAAGGCCCCACGCCTGTCCGCCACCGCTCTGGTCGCTGCACAAGTTCCGACGATGCTCGCTCGCCACGCATTCTGGGAAACCCAGGATTCGAAGGAGAAGGCGGCTCGCCGCACTGGTTTCCTGACCGACATCGGTTTGCTGGGCGGCCTCTTCCTGGCTACTGCTGACACCGACGGCAAGCCGGGTGTCGCTTGGCGCGCTGAGAAGGCAGGCAAGCAGCTGAACAAGAAGGTTCAGGCTGCCCTGCCGACCAAGTCTGAAACCGAGCAGCGCACTGAGGAAATCAGCGCAGCCTTCGCTTCCGCCGGCGAGAACGTCCGCGAAAAGGCCGGCCTGCTCCGCGACCGCGCTTCTGAGGCCACCGATGGCGCTCGTGAATACGTCGAGGACAACAAGGACGGCTGGCGCGAGCAGCTCACCGACGCCTTCGACACCGCTAAGAGCTACGTCGAGGACAACAAGGACGACTGGATTGCCAAGGCCACCGAGCTCGCTGAGGACGCGCGCGACTATGCCGAGGACCTGGGCAAGGATCTCAAGAAGGACACTCGCAAGCAGCGCAAGGAACTGCGCAAGCGCGCAGCCAAGGCTTCCAAGGAGGCCAAGAAGTCCGCAAAGAAGGCGCAGAAGCGCCTGCAGTAAGTTTGCTGCCGCAGTTAAAGCGGTATACTTAAACGCTCCCCACGCCACTACGCGTGCGGGAGCGTTTTCATATTTTTATATTCATTCAGCACATCAGTTAGCACTAATTTTGCGATTCGTTGAGGAGACCAGGTTGGCGTCGCGCGCATCCGAGCCCGGGCAGGACCAGACAGGCCGCATTGGCCGCACTGGCCAGGCAGGTCTGCCGGACCAGGCAAGTTCAGCACCACAGCGAGAAGAAGAGAGTACCCTCGCTGCCGAACAGGCCTACGTCGATCGTGCGTTCAGCTTCCTCGACCGGGCACGCGAGCGCGACCAAGAGTACCTGCGCCAGGTCATGCTCATCGACGACCCAGACCCGCAAGCCCGCGTTGAACGCGAGGTGGAATACCACCGACTACAGGCTAATCTGGACCGCTACCGCTCAGCCGAGATTGGCCTGGTCTTTGGTCGAATCGATATCGATGACACAGACCCCGACAATCCTTTGGCAGAGGAAGGGCCGGGGGCGACCGTCGATAAGCGATACATCGGGCGAATCGGCCTGTCCGATGAAAACGACGACTACCGCACGGTCATCATGGATTGGCGTGCCGACGGTGCGCGCCCGTTTTACCTGGCCACGACCGCGCATCCCGAGGGAGTCAGTCTGCGCCGACACCTGCGCACTCACGGCCGGAAGGTCCGCAGCATTGACGACGAATGGCTCTCCGGCGAGGAAGCCGACAGCGCACACGAGACCGAAGTTGAAGCGGGCGTCGGTGGCGAATCGGTCCTGCGGGAGGTCATGAATCAAGCGCGCACCGGCCATATGCGCGGCATTGTGGAGACCATTCAGCGCGAGCAGGACCTCATCATCCGCGACTCCACCCGCGGCACCCTGGTCGTCCAGGGCGGTCCCGGCACAGGCAAGACGGCAGTGGCGCTGCATCGCGTCGCATGGCTTCTCTATACCTACCGCGATCAACTGGCGAAAACCGGTGTCCTCATCATCGGCCCGAACACAACCTTCCTCGACTACATCTCGCGCGTGCTGCCGAGCCTCGGCGAAACGGGCGTGGTACTGACCACCATTGCCGATCTCTACCCCGGCGTGCGCGGTTCCAACGCGCTTATCGACGGACACAACCCCGAACCCCTGGTTGCGCAGGAAGTTAAGGGCTCGATTGAGATGCTCACTATCCTGCGCGAAGCCGTGCGGGCCTACCAGGAGCTCCCCGCGGAACCTCTTGAAGTCCGGAACGACAACATCACCCTGACGATCACACCTGACATGGTGAAAACTGCACGCACGCGTGCGCGGCGGACTCGGAAACCCCACAATCTGGCCCGGCCGATTTTCCGCGATCACGTGGTGGAGCTCCTGGCCGCGCAGATGGCCGAGGTCATCGGCGCCGACCCGCTGGGCGGCGAGAACCTGCTGTCCGTGACCGACGTTGCCGACTTACGTGACGAAATTGACGAATCGGGAGCAGTCGCCGACATCCTCGACGAGCTGTGGCCTGCGCTTACGCCCGAGCGGGTGCTGTCGGAACTGCTGAGCTCTCGCGAGGCCATCGACTACGCCGCCAGCGATTACGACGAGCTGACGCGCGAGGCTCTCTACCGGCCGGAAGGCACCGACTGGATGCCTTCCGACGCCCCGCTTCTCGACGAGCTGGCGGAACTCCTCGGCCCGGTTGGTGAATCGGAGGCCGATGAAGAGGATTGGCAGGCCCGCGTCGAGGAGGCGCAGGGCGCGTTGGATACCCTGTCCAGTTCTGCATCCCAGGATCTTGACGACGGCTTCGAGGCCGAGATTTTGTCAGCGTATGACGTCATCGATGCCGAGGCACTGGCCGAACGCCACCGTGAGCGCGACCTGCGATCCACCGCCGAGCGGGCGGCGGCGGATCGTCTGTGGGCCTACGGCCATGTCATCGTCGACGAGGCTCAGGAACTCTCCGCGATGGCCTGGCGAATGCTGCGCCGCCGCAGCCCCAACGGCTGGATGACTCTCGTCGGTGATGTGGCTCAGACGGGCTCCCCCGCAGGTGCCGCGACCTGGGACGATGTGCTGGAACCCATCATCGGATCGAGGTGGCATCTCCACGAGCTAACCGTCAACTACCGCACCCCAGCTGAGGTGATGGAGGTTGCCGCCAGCGTCCTGGCTGAGATTGACCCGGAGCTGGAGGCGCCGCAGTCGATCCGCGCGACCGGCCGCAAGCCTGTTCAGGCCCACACCGTCGCGGAGGCTCTGACGCATGTGGAGCAGGTTGCGCAGCCGGACCGCCTGGTCGCTGTAATCGCGCCCGCCGAGTTGCTCGAAGCCACGCGCGCGGAGGTGCGGGATTTTCTCGGTGGTGGAGCTGATGGAGATGGTGACCCTGATGGTGCTGGCGGGGCTAGTGCCGCCGATGACGCACCTGCTACTCGCCCCAGCAAACTCACCAACTGCGCGGTCTACGACATCACGACCTCAAAAGGCCTGGAATTCGACGAGGTCATCGTCGTTGCGCCCGACCAGATTGTGGCGCAATCCCCACAGGGGCTACAGGACCTGTACGTTGCACTGACTCGTGCGACCCAGGGGCTAATTGTTGTGGCGCCTCAGCAGTCGGGCGTTTTGCCGGAGCTGCAATGGTTAGAATGACGAGGATAGTGCCGTACAGAATGAGTGAGACATTATGTCCCAAAACTATCTACCTCAGCTAGCTGAACTTCGCGCACGCCGTCTCATTGCCCAGGGGTTAGCTGCAAGTCAAGCACGCAGCGATTGGAATACAAACCTCAACTCGCCTGCATTATCAGCAACGCATGGCATGGTCGCTCTACAAGGGCAGAATTATTCGAACGGTGTTAATGCCATCGCCCTACGCAGTGGCAGCACCACCGACGATGTTTTAGCAGCCATTTCTTCTTACGACATCGTTCGCTGTTGGTCTCAACGAGGCACCCTGCACTTTGTTTCAGCGCAAGACGCGGGAGCAATTATGAGGTTGACGAATCCGCGCATCGAAAAGGCAGCAGCAAGACGTCGTACGACACTCGGGCTTTCTCAAGATGATGTGCAGACCGCAAGGGCAGCATTTCATTCCGAATTGCGCTCACGTGGCCTGTCCGACCCGCTGACTCGGACTGAAGCCTATGAGGTTTTCGCAGATCATGGAATAGACCCCACGGAACAAAGAGGTCCTCACCTACTGCGCACATTCGGCGGCGAAGGCGCTGTCGTCCAAGGGCCACGAAAAGGATCCGAAGATACCTTCGTCCTGCTTGCCGACGTAACTTTCAAAGGCGGCCTCTCAGCAAATACCACGGAGGGCTCCAGCACAGAACACTCAGCTGAATCCACGCTGGCCGACATTGCCTGGCGCTATGTTAATTCCCGCGGACCTATCTGTGTAGCTGACTTCGCGTGGTGGCTGGGGCTGACGAAAACTCAAGCGAAAAAGGCCTTTAAGCTTATCGACCACTTAATAGCTCCTTTCTCCCTCGATTCCTCTGCCTCTCCGCACACGCCAACTGACACAGAATTCACCGGCGAAGGACTCGCACAAAATGAGTACTTCATGCCGGCATGGCAGCAGAACGTAGCTGAGGCCGAGCTTGAAGCCGCGCTTTCACTGACGCTTCGACTGCCCGCTTTTGACGAGTACCTCATGGGCTATGGCAGCCGTACCGAAGTTCTTCCTGAATCCCTTCGCAACCAGGTCTTAACCAGAAACGGAATTAGCTGGCCTTTTGTAGTTGAAGAAGGGGTTATCACCGGCCGACAATAGAAAAACCGGCACCTCAACTAAGAGATGCCGGTTTAAAACGAAAGCTAAATTGTTAGCTGACGGTCTTACTAGCTCACCGTTTTGTTAGCTCACAGTGTGAACAATCATGACGTCACAGTCCGACTGACGAGCAACATCAGCCGGCACGGAGCCCAGCAGACGACCAGTCAGCGAGTTAATACCGCGGTTGCCAACCACCAGCAGGTCAGCGCGACGGTCAGTGACCAGAGACATCAGAGCCTCAACCGGGGAGCCGGAACGAACCTCGGTCTCAACCTTGGTAGCGCCGACGGCCTCTGCGGCCTCCTTAGCAGCAGCCAGGTTCTTCTGAGCCGGGTCATCACCGAGGACCTGAACCGAATCCTGGCGCAGGGTCTTGGACGCATCCTCTGCAGTCTCGTAGTAAGCGCAGCCGATAACCAGGGTGGCATCGAAAGCCGCGGCAATCGAGGCAGCGCGCTCTACTGCGAGCAGCGACGACTTAGAACCATCCGTGCCGACAACAATGGTCTTGTAATCACTCATGAAAACTATCCCTCACTGTGGAAGTTGCATTAAAACAGTTCATCGTGCGTAACGCCGTCGTTGCCCCGAACCCACTGGCCAGAGCCACTTTCGCGAATACACTGTTTTACTTCCCACAACAGTAGCAAAAAACTACTCGACACCGGCCTCAATCATCCCCTTAAGTTCCTTCTTGAGGTCGAAAATCTCATCGCGCAAGCGCCCCGCGAGCTCGAACTTCAACTCTCGCGCAGCCGCGGCCATCTGCTCCGACAGGTCCGCGATAAGCGCCTCGAGCTCCGCCCTCGGCATCTGCTTACCGCTAGCACCATCGGCCGCGCCCGAGCCGTCGGCACGCGAGAGCAGCGCATCAGCGGCCGCACCGGTCTTGCCTTCGTAATCGGTGTCAGCGTTGTCGTAGACCTGATCCAGAATGTCCGCGATCTTCTTGCGCAGCGGCTGCGGATCGATGCCATGCTCAGTGTTGTAAGCAATCTGCTTTTCGCGGCGGCGCTCCGTCTCGTCGATGGCGAACCGCATGGAATCGGTGATCTTGTCGGCGTACATGTGCACCTCGCCGGAGACGTTTCGCGCGGCACGACCAATCGTCTGAATCAACGAGCGCTCCGAACGCAGGAACCCCTCCTTGTCGGCGTCGAGGATTGCCACCAGCGAAACCTCGGGCAAGTCCAGCCCCTCGCGCAGCAGGTTAATACCGACCAGCACGTCGTACTCGCCGAGACGCAACTGCCGCAGCAGCTCAACGCGTTTGAGCGTATCCACATCCGAATGCATGTACCGCACCTGCACGCCATTTTCGAGCAGGTAGTCGGTCAGATCCTCCGCCATCTTCTTCGTCAGGGTTGTGACGAGAACGCGCTCGTCACGCTCGGTGCGCTTTCGGATCTCGCCGATCAAATCATCGATCTGCCCCTCAGTAGGCTTAACGACGATCTTGGGGTCCACCAGCCCAGTCGGACGAATAACCTGCTCCACATACTCGCCACCGGTCTTTTCGAGCTCATAGTCACCCGGCGTTGCGGACATGAACACGACCTGGCCCACTCTGGCATCGAATTCGTCGAACGTCAGCGGGCGGTTATCCAGCGCCGATGGGAGGCGGAAACCGAAGTCGACGAGGTTGCGCTTACGGGAGGCATCGCCCTCGAACATGCCGCCAATCTGCGGCACGGTGACGTGCGACTCATCGATGATGGTGAGGAAGTCCTCCGGGAAATAGTCAATGAGCGTCGCGGGGGCCGAGCCCGGCGCGCGACCATCGATGTGGCGCGAGTAGTTCTCAATGCCGGAGCAGAAGCCGACCTGTTCAATCATTTCGAGGTCGTACTCCGTGCGCATGCGCAGACGCTGTGCTTCCAGCAACTTGCCCCGGTTTTCCAGATCCGCCAGGCGTTCGGCGAGTTCGGCCTTGATGTCCGCGACGGCCCGTTCCATCCGCTCCGGGCCTGCGACGTAGTGCGTAGCTGGGAAGATGCGCAGCTCAGGGACTTGGTCGATGACGTCGCCCGTGACTGGATTGAGGTAGTACAGCGAATCAATCTCGTCGCCGAAGAACTCCACCCGCACGGCCTTTTCTTCGTAGGCCGGGATGATGTCGACCACGTCACCTTTTACTCGGAAGGTGCCGCGGGTAAAGGCAATGTCATTGCGGGCGTACTGAATGTCCACCAAAAGGCGCAGGAACTGGTCGCGGTCGACTTCCTCGCCCTCCTTCAGCCACACCGAACGGTCGAGGTATGACTGCGGGGTACCCAGGCCATAGATGCAAGAAACAGAGCTGACGACGACTACGTCGCGACGCGACAGCAGCGCTGAAGTAGCCGAGTGGCGCAGGCGCTCCACGTCCTCGTTGATGGAGGAATCCTTTTCAATATAGGTATCGGTCTGCGCGATGTAGGCCTCGGGTTGGTAGTAGTCGTAGTACGAAACGAAGTACTCGACCGCGTTGTTTGGCAGCAGGCTGCGGAGCTCATTGACCAGCTGGGCCGCAAGCGTCTTGTTCGGTGCCATGACGAGGGTTGGCCGCTGCACCTTTTCGATCAACCACGCTGCGGTGGCTGACTTACCGGTGCCCGTGGCACCCATCAGGACTACCTCGCGCTCGCCTCTATCTAGGCGCTCCGACAGTTCCGCGATTGCCTGCGGCTGGTCGCCCGAGGGCTCGAACTCGCTGATGACCTCGAAGTTTCCCTCAGCGCGCTCGACTTCACCGACGGGCCGGAACTCCGAGTGTGCGAGGACGGGTTGCTCTGCTGCAAATGCCATAGTTCCCAGCGTAGCGAAGGCTGTCTTGAAAGCGGCTGGTTACGTTACTTCCTGGGGCTTTGGGCTGTCCAGGGCTAGGGTCCAGAGCCTAGGAGCGGCTGTCGAGTTCCGGACCAACATTAAAATCGGTACAGATTTGGACAAGGCTGGCATAAAGTCGCTGCCAGGCCAGCAAAGGCGGGTTCCGCTTCACCAGCTGGCTCTTAGTGCGCATGGACTGACTCCTGGTGAAGCGCAAGCCGTCTTATCGATGGTCCGCGGCTGCGGCTGCGAGGCTGCGAGGCTGCAAGGCTGCGGGAGGCCTGGGTTATCCACACCCTGAAAGTTGTCCACAGATTGGACGTGGAGCCTCTCTCGCAGCGAAGTCCCTGGGCCGAAAAAGCTTAGAGTCCCGACCATGGGAAGTTTCACCACGGCCGAGTTGCGTGCACTCGGCATCGGAGAGAAAAAGACCAGAGCCCTCCTACAACAAGGCAGGCTAACTAAATTGGTACGGGGCCTCTACATTGACGACCACTCTCCCGCCTCAGTCGCCCGAGCAATCACGGGGCATTACAAAAGCATTGCGCTAAGCGGTAAAAGCGCAGCTCAAATCCACTTGAGACTTCCCCTGACACTTCCTATCCAGGCAGAGGGCGCGGGATCAGTTCAGGCCGAGACCTTCTCCATTAGGCACAGCCGCCTGCCGGCCTGCACCAGAATCGATGGCATACCAGTTGTCGAAGCACTCTGGGCAGCACGAGCTTCAAAAGACTTCGCACGCAGAATCCTGGAAACACACTACGCCGGCCGGGGCGGCGAGAAGCGACTCAACCACGACCTCAGCCGGATGCGGAAAGTTCCCGCCTGGCTGCGTGAAACCATCGCCACCACGCCGATTGGCTCATGCAGCGAACTCGAACGCAAGCTGGCCCGCCCACTAATCAAGCGTGGGTACCGCATACGAATGAACCAACTCCTCGGCCCCTACTGCTTCGACATCCTGCTTGACCAGTGGAAAATAGCCATCGAAGTTGACTCAGAGAAGTACCACGCCAACGAGGACTCGTTCATCACAGATCGCTGGAAGACCAACTCCGGCACGCTGCACGGCTGGATAGTCCTGCGGTTCACGGACTCATGCATCAATTGGAATCTCGACAGCGTCCTCGACGAGATCGAGCAGGCAATCCGATGGGTACAAAAGCGCCGTCCCCGCGTGGACTATAAACCAGGATGGCCTGCCTGCCAGAAAGTTTGGGAGTGGAATCCAACGGTTGGCTACGCCAATAAGCAGCGATAAACAGCCGATATCGCGAGATAAACAGCCATCCACTTGCCCAATTGTTATTTATTTTGTAATGAAAACTGCCCGCACAGCAACTAGCCTGGCGCCTATGAACACTTCGCGCCGCACACCAGTCCACACGCACGCTACGACTCGCCCAGGTTCCACCACTCGAAAAGCAACCTCACACCGAGCCCTTGTGGCCGGTATCCTCGCCACCACCGCATTAGCTTTCACCGCCTGCTCAACACAGGAAACCGAAGCAGCGCCCGAATCTGCTACTCCGGTTGAAACCACCACCGTTACTCAGACCGAGGATGGCGTATCTGACAAGGGTCCGGGCAACACGCCTAACCCAACCGGTTCCGCACCGGACCAGGGAGGCGACACAACGACGGCGGAGACTGGTGGCACGTCGACGTCGTCAAGCGAGAGCGATGACAACGGCGACGGGAGCCGGCTTCGTCAGGATATGACCGCTGAGATCTACAACAACCCCTCGCCGGGATCTACCTTCATGGCGGCCGGCGAACAGGCAACCACCTGCATCTACGGCGATGGGTACGGCCTCAACCTCATCGCGGCGGGGCCAAACACCAGCTGCGACTTTGCGAAGGCCGTATTCAACCAGCAGACCGAGGGGCTTAACGCCTCGGAGGACAATATCCGCGACCACCTGCAGCCAAACATCAAGGCCAAGAGTCCCGCGACCGGGAAGACCTACGACCTCAGCTGCAGCACGCAAGACGACGTTGTCGTGTGCACCGGCGGCAACAACGCGAAGATTTACATGTACTAGCGCACCAGGTGGCGGTCGGCAGTCGGTGCAACTGCTGGCCGCCAGCCGCGATTCGCCGATGGGGAATCGCAACAAGCCCGCAAAACTCCCGCCTACAGTGAAACCATGACCGTTTCCCGCTTGCGCCCCTTCGGCGAGACCATCTTCGCCACCATGTCCCGCCTCGCTACCGAGCACGAGGCGATCAATCTTGGACAGGGCTTCCCCGACTGGGATGGGCCGGAGGAGGTGCTCGCGGAGGCGCGACATCAGATAGCTGGAGGAAACAACCAGTACGGCCCCGGCCGCGGCATGAAGGTGCTCCGCGAGGCTATCGTCGCCGATCGCGCCCGCCGCACGGGGCAGGTCTACGATGCCGACACCGAATGCCTCGTCACGGTCGGTGCCACGGAGGCGATTGCCGCCACCACCTTGGGGCATCTCGAACCCGGCAGCCACGTCATCATCATCGAGCCGTACTACGACTCGTACAAAGCCGCCATCGCACTGGCTAACTGCACATATACCGCGGTGCCGCTCATCCCCGCAGCTTCCGGCACGGCACGCTCCTGGTCACTCGACCGCAGCGCGCTTGCCGATGCCGTCACCGCTAAAACGGCCATGATTATCATCAATTCTCCGCACAACCCCACCGGCACCGTCCTCACGGACGAGGACTTGCAGGCCATCGCCGATGTCGCCATCGCAAACAATCTACTCGTGCTTGCCGACGAAGTCTACGAACGCCTGTACTTCAACGGATTGTCACACTCTTCCATCAGCGCTCTGCCCGGCATGCGCGAGCGAACCATTGTCGTGTCCAGCGCCGCAAAAACCTTCAACGTCACTGGCTGGAAGATTGGCTGGGCGCTCGCCCCGACTGAGCTACTCGATGGTGTCGTCAAGGCCAAGCAGTTCTTGAGCTATGTCGGCGCCACTCCCCTTCAGCCCGCAGTCGCCCGTGGCCTGCAGGAATGTGCCCCATGGGTGGACGAGCTGGCAGGTCAGCTCGAGGGCAACATGCGGCTCCTCGCCGATGGGTTGGAAGGCCTGGGCGCTGACGTCTTCACGCCGCAGGCAGGGTATTTTGTCGTCGCCGATGTCTCGAGCTGGGGGCTTGGCGACGCCCTGGAGACCTGCACCCGCCTGGTCAAGGAATGCCGCGTCGCAGCCATCCCCGTCACCGCTTTTGTGGATGACCCAGAGTCAGAAAAGTACCGCTACCTGGTGCGGTTCGCTTTCTGCAAGCGCGCCGAGGTGATTGAGAAGGCTATCACCCGGCTGCGGAATTATCTTGCTGCCCGGCCTGCAGCTGACGAATCTGATTCAGCGGCTGAATAATCCGCTCCCAAATCCGGTCGACCTGGCGCACGAGGTCCTCCTCGGTGCCTGAGTTTTCCAGAACTACGTCGGCGAACTGCAGGCGCTTATCATCGCTGATTTGCTTAGCGATGCGCTGCTTCGCATCCTCTCGGTCTACACCGCGGCTTTCCACCAGACGGTCGAGACGGACCTCCACCGGGGTATGCACAACTACGACGAGGTCCTGTGCTTCCGACTGCCCCATTTCAATCAACAGCGGAGAGTCAAAAACAATGATGGCGTCACCTGCCGCGTTGAACTGCTCTTCGGTGCGCTGCTCAATACGCGGATGGGTGATGGAGTTCAGCAGCTCCGTCTTCTCCGCGGATACGAAGGCGCGCTTCGCAAGCTCGCCGCGGTTGAGGGAGCCGTCGTCAAGCAAAATGCCCTCGCCGAAAGCTTCGGCGAGTTCGGCAAGCGTCGGTTCCCCGGGTTCGACGACGTCGCGAGCGATCTGATCAGCGTCGATGATGACGGCACCGAGCTCGGCAAACCTACGGGCGACCGTAGATTTCCCACTGCCCATGCCGCCGGTTAATCCTACTTTGAGCATGTCTCTAAGGGTACGTGGACACGCCCCCGCACGTTAGTGCTTTACGACGAGATCCTCGATGCGGTGACCCTCTTCAACGGGATCTGGGTTGACTGGGACCGGGGCGGTGCCGTTACCGAATGGGCTGCTACCAAGGGCCTCACGGCCGTGCGGCTGGAGCAGGTCAGAGAGCTCCGGCCCCTTCGGGACAATCCCTAAAGGATTGAGGTCGCGATGGACCTCGTAGTAATGGCGCTTGATATCGACGAGGTCAGTGGTGTCGCCGAAGCCCGGAGTCTGGAAGAGATCACGCAGGTAGTTGTATAGAACCGGCATCTCGGAAATCTTGCTCCGGTTGCACTTGAAGTGGCCGTGGTAGACGGCATCGAAGCGGATCAGGGTCGTGTAAAGGCGAATGTCGGCCTCAGTGATGTGGTCGCCCATGAGGTAACGGCGGGTCTCTAAGCGCTCAGAAACCTTGTCTAGGGCATCGAACAGCCGGTCGTAAGCCTTGTCGTAGGAGTCCTGCGAGCCTGCGAAACCACAGCGGTAGACGCCGTTGTTGATCTCGGTGTAGATGAACTGCATAAGCTCATCCATTTCCTCGCGCATCTCCACCGGGTAAAGATTCGGGGCGCCTTCGCGGTGGAACTCGGTCCACTCGGTAATGAAGTCCAAGGTAATCCAGGGGAAGTCATTGGTCACGACCTCGCCCGACTCGATCTCGACGATGGCCGGAACAGTAATGCCACGCTGGTAGTCCGGGAAACGCTTGAGGAATGCCTCCTGCAGGCGCTCGTAGCCTAGTACTTCGTCACGGCCACCTGGTCCCTTGTCGAATGTCCAGGAGCGGGCATCGTGAACTGGCCCTGGAATTCCGACTGAAATTGCATCTTCCAGGCCGAGCAGCCTGCGAACGATAAGCGTGCGATGCGCCCACGGGCAGGCGCGAGCTGCAACAAGGCGGTAGCGACCGGCTTCAACGGGCCACGTCTTAATTCCGTCGCCTACCTCGCGACCGTTCTTAACAATGCGGTCGTTGATATAGCGGGTGTCGCGGTTAAAGTCCTTGCCCTCCTGGGAGTACACACCACCGGTGGAGTGGGAGGAATCCTCTACCTGGTTAGCGTTATCTACCTGCTTGGCTTCGTCCTTTGTTGTCATGTCACCAATCATATGGGTAGAAAGATAGGCTGTCAACGGCAGTAAAGACCGCCAGAGCCACCAAAATCGACAAGGCCACCAGGACATTAGGGCCCTTAGGGCCAATAGGACGGCTTGCGCTTCGCCAGCAGCCCGTTACTGTGCAGCAAGCCACTTCTGGTGAAGCGCAAGCCCGCTTTAGGCAACAGCGGCGCCACCTTTATGGCCCAAAGCCCCAACACCAGGACCAAAAATGCAGCAAGCCCCCAAGCCGCCGCTATAAGAACAAGGCCGAGCAGGTGCCCGTCGTAAAGCAAAGAAGGCACGAAAAAGCCCCAGCGAGGAAAACCTCGCCGGGGCAATTTCTCAAAGGGACGTGTAAGCCCTTAGCGGTCTAGCTTAGTTGCCAGCCAGCTTCTCGCGCAGAGCAGCGAGCTGCTCGTCGGAAGCCAGGGTGCCGCCTGCGTTGTCTGCAGCCGGTGCGGCCGGAGCAGCCGGGGCTGCCTCGCCGGACTCGGAAGAGTAGTTCGAAGCGGTCTCTGCAGCCTCGGCAGCTGCAGCGCGGTGACGCTCGATCTGGGCAGCGTGCAGCTGGTGGTGACGCTCTGCCTCTGCGTAGCGAGCCTCCCACTCTGCGCGCTGGGTCTCGAAGCCCTCCATCCACTCGTTGGTCTCCGGATCGAAGCCCTCCGGGAAGATGTAGTTGCCCTGCTCGTCGTAGGAGTCGCCCATGCCGTACTTGGTCGGGTCGAACTCTTCGGTGAAGTCCTCGTCAGCCTGCTTGAGGGACAGGGAGATACGACGACGCTCGAGGTCGATGTCGATGACCTTGACCATGACCTGTTCGTCGACGGAGACAATCTGGTCCGGAACGTCGATGTGGCGGGAAGCCAGCTCGGAGATGTGAACCAGGCCCTCGATGCCCTCCTCGACGCGGACGAACGCACCGAACGGAACCAGCTTGGTGACCTTGCCCGGAACAATCTGGCCGATTGCGTGAGTGCGGGCGAAGACGCGCCACGGATCTTCCTGAGTAGCCTTCAGGGACAGGGAAACGCGCTCGCGGTTCAGGTCGACCTCGAGAACCTCGACGGTGACCTCGTCGCCAACCTGGACAACCTCGGACGGGTGGTCGATGTGCTTCCAGGACAGCTCGGAAACGTGAACCAGGCCGTCAACACCGCCGAGATCGACGAATGCGCCGAAGTTGACGATGGAGGAAACGACACCCTTGCGGACCTGGCCCTTCTGCAGCTGGTGCAGGAACTCAGAGCGGACCTCAGACTGGGTCTGCTCGAGCCATGCACGGCGGGACAGAACGACGTTGTTGCGGTTCTTGTCGAGCTCGATGATCTTGGCCTCGATCTCCTGGCCGATGTACGGCTGGAGGTCGCGGACACGACGCATCTCGACGAGGGAAGCCGGCAGGAAGCCGCGCAGGCCGATGTCGAGGATCAGGCCGCCCTTGACGACCTCGATGACGGTACCGGTAACCGGTTCGTCGTTCTCCTTGAGCTGCTCGATGGTGCCCCAAGCACGCTCGTACTGAGCGCGCTTCTTGGACAGGATGAGGCGGCCTTCCTTGTCTTCCTTGGTCAGGACCAGCGCGTCGATCTCATCGCCAACTTCGACCACTTCGTCAGGGTCGACATCGTGCTTGATGGACAGTTCGCGGGAAGGAATGACACCTTCAGTCTTGTAGCCGATGTCGAGAAGAACCTCGTCGCGGTCAACCTTAACGACGGTGCCTTCAACGATGTCACCATCGTTGAAGTACTTCATCGTCGAGTCGACAGCGGCCAGGAAATCCTCAGCGGTGCCAATGTCGTTGATGGCAACCTGAGGGACGTTAGAAGTGGACATATAAGATGTGCTCCGAAGCGGATAGAAATCGAAAAACGGACAATTTCGGCCTTGCCCCTCAAAGAAACACCTGGACAACCGGGCCAAATCCGCTTTCGGCGAATCTCGCCATTGGCAATTAGTTAACCCGATGTCCCTGGAGCTCGAGGCTGCAAAGTCGGCACGCTAATGCATACCTAGCGAACAATACCGATTTGAGCTGCGACATTCAAGTCCGCAACACATCCACGGCAAGCCCGCGACAAGTCCACCTACCAGCACTACGGCCCGACCTTCGCACCACTAATGTGCAGCAGTATCCCAATTCACACCAGCACCGATCGAAACATCCAACGGCACCAACAATTCAGCTGCCGAGTCCATCTCGCGATGCAACAGCTCCTTGATGGCTCCCTCTTCCCCATCTGCAACTTCCACAACCAGTTCGTCATGAACCTGCAGGAGGACACGCGAGCGCAGCCCGCCCCGTCGTAAAGCATCGTCGACCCGGAGCATCGCAATCTTAATAATGTCTGCCGCCGAGCCCTGGATCGGCGAGTTCAAAGCCGCACGTTCCGCGTTATCGCGAGCGATGCGGTTGTCGGCGTTGAGTTCCGGCAGGTAGCGACGACGATCGAACATCGTGGCCGTAAAGCCGTCCTTACGCGCCTGCTCAACAACCTTGTGCAGATAATCGCGCACGCCGCCGAAGCGCTCGAAGTAGTCCTCCATGAGCTTCTTCGCCTCGCGCTGCGGAATGTCGAGCTGCTGCGCCAGACCAAAAGCACTCAGACCATAAGCCAGTCCGTAGCTCATCGCCTTCACACGACGACGCAGCTCGGGCGTGACCTCATCAATGCCGACGCCGAAGACCTTCGAGCCGACGTAATTGTGCAGGTCCTCGCCCTGGCGGTAGGCCTCAATCAACCCCGGATCCTGCGACAGGTGCGCCATCACGCGCATCTCAATCTGCGAGTAGTCCGCGGTGATTAGCTTCGCATAGCCATCGCCCACCACAAACGCCTCACGAATCCGTCGCCCGAACTCCGTGCGCACCGGGATGTTCTGCAGATTCGGCTCCGTCGACGACAGACGCCCCGTCGCCGCAACCGTCTGATTAAAAGTCGTATGAATACGGCCATCATCAGCGACAGCCCTAATCAGTCCCTCCACGGTCGACTTCATCTTCTGCGACTCGCGGAATTTCAGCAGGTAATCCAGGAACGGATGCGGGTTGACCTTCGCCAGCCCCTCAATCTCCTTCGCCGCCGTGGAATAGCCCGTCTTCGTCTTCTTTGTCCTGGGCATTCCCAGCTGGTCAAACAGGACCTCTTGCAACTGCTTCGGCGATCCGAGATTCAGCTCAGGCTTATCGACGAGGTTGCGAGCCTCACTCTCCGCCTCATCGGTAGCCGCCTGCGCCTGCTTGCGGAGCTCCTCGAGCGCATCAACATCGACAGCGATACCGGCACGTTCCATCCGGCCCAACACTGGAGCGAGCGGGACTTCCAGGTCGGCGTACACACTGTAGAGCCCGGCCTCGTCGAGTTCGACAGTCAATCGCTCAGCCAGGTCGATGACGGCGGCGACATGGGAAGCGTCTTCGGCCGGGCCATCGAGCAGGGTCATCTGGCCATCGGCCTGCGAAAGAGTCTGGCCCAGGTGACGCTGGACGACATTGTCCAAGCTGTAGCTGCGCTGGCTTGGGCGCAGCAGATACGCAGCCAGGAAGGTGTCGTGGATGACCCCTGCCAGCTCGAAGTCGTAATTCCAGAGTGCATGCATGGCCGATTTAGAGTCATGCACCAACTTCGGATGGTCGCCAGCGAGCCACTCGCGCAGTGCGTCAGCATCTTCAGTGGAAAGCCCGCCCAAGTCGAGAGAAACAGCCTGGCCGGAGGTCTTGCCTTTCTCATCGGCGGAGCCAATCATCAGAGTGTGCTCCCCGACCTGCAACGCGGCCGGCTCGTGCAGATCATCGAGCCAAGCAGCCAGGGCGCCGTCGTCAAGCGAAACAGCCTCAAGCTTTGTCGCGCTGTCGCTGGTGGAGGCGGTGACGCCCGCGCCTTCGATGGAAAGGGTGCGGAAGACGCGTTCGCGAAGGTTGTCGCCGAATTCAAGGCGGTCGAAGAAGTCGATGATGCCCTGGGCGTCGGCGGGACGGAGCTCGAGCTCGTTCGGACCATACGGCAAGGGCAGGTCCTTGACCATTTCGGTGATGTCGCGGTTCAGCTGGACGTTTGCGACGCGCTCGCGGAAGTTATCGCCGACTTTGCCGCGGATTTCGTCAGCGTGGTTGATGAGGTTTGCCAGCGTGCCGAACTGAACGATCCACTTCGTCGCGGTCTTCTCGCCGACCCCCGGAATGCCCGGGAGATTGTCGGAGGGGTCGCCGCGGAGAGCCGCGAAATCCGGGTACTGAGTCGGCGTCAGACCGTACTTCTTCTCGATAGCAGCAGGCGTGAAGCGATGCAGCGTGGTGACGCCGCGCATTGGATAAAGCACCGTCGTGGTGTCGTTGACCAACTGGAACGAGTCACGGTCACCAGTGACGATGAGCGTTTCGAAGCCCTCAGGCTTGGCTTGGGTAGCCAACGTCGCGATAATGTCGTCGGCCTCGTAGTTGTCCTTTTCCAGCGTGACGATGCCCATCTCTTTCAGCACCTGCTGAATAAGCGGCACCTGACCACGGAATTCCTCAGGAGTCTTCTCACGCTGAGCCTTATACTCCGGGAAGATCTCGTTGCGGAAGGTCTCGCGGGCGACATCGAAGGCGACCGCCACGTGCGTGGGCTTTTCCTCGCTGAGGATATTGGACAGCATAGAAAGGAAGCCGTACACCGCGTTCGTTGTCTGACCACCGGTGGTTGAGAAATTATCCACCGGAAGGGCAAAGAACGCGCGGAAGGCCATGGAATGACCGTCGATAAGCATGAGGGTCTTCTTCATGACATCCCAGTGTAGGAAAACATTGAACAGCGTAGGAAAACTGAGATGCGCGCTGAGGAATCGCGAGCTGCGGAGGATGAGCTGTTGGCCGGTCAGCTTCAGTGAACAATAATTACGGTAATCAGGCTGCATTTTGAAACGGATTCAGCAGCCCTTTAGTCCACCTGAACAGTGATTCGCAAGAGTGAGCCTCTCGAGCGTCGCTTGGCACCTGGTTTCAGTTTCCGAAATGCTGTAATCCAACTTTAATATTCGCCTTATTTTCCTGGAGTTTTTCCATATTTTCCAGCGATTGTTCAACAGCATGCACGGAACCTGCCCCAAATGAGGCACCTAGAAATTACCCCCTCTTTGAGGTGGCCGCGAAAACATATCACCACGTCCTGCGCATGCCTCTGAAATCAATTGGCGTAGTTACGCTTTCATGGCTTTAGACTCTTCAGCATGAGTGAGTTCGATTCGACCGATTTCCAACGGAGCGCCCAGTCCACCCGCGAGCGCATCATCGCGGCTGCAGCTCGGCACTTCGCGCGCAAGCCTTTGCGAAGCGTGCCGCTGAAGGAAATTGCCAGCGATGCGGGCGTTAGCGCGCCGCTCATCATCAAGTACTTCGGCTCCAAAGAAGGTCTCATGGCCGAACTGATTGACTTCAGCCAGTTCAAAGGCACACTCAGCCGAGCTCCCTTCAATGAACTTGGCCAGCGGATGGCCAGCGCTATTTTGACTGGTCAAGGAATGGCCGGACAGTCCATGATTCCGCTGATTGTCGGATCCCTCGACTCCGAGGAAACCGCAAAAGTCATTGCCGAGCGGTTCAATGAAGCTGTTGCAGATGACTTGATTCGCCGCGTCGAAGAGGACGGACCGGAAGACGTTAGCCACGATGCTGCTGTGCACCGCAGCCAGATGGCTATTTCCCTCTGCGTCGGGTACCTAGTTCTTTCTGATACTGGTCTGATTGATGAGGCCAACGCGCCGAGGATTTCGGTGGAGGCCCTGGGCAGCTGCCTGCAGCAAATCATCGAACACGGCTAAGAACTGAGCACGGCCAAGGAAGCAGCTCCACTGCCCACCGCCTACTGCCCCCACTGCCACCGACTACTCCTGCGTAACTCACTGAATCAGCAGCGCCACCCCAGGCGCTGCTTTTTTGTTTTGTGTCTTTAATCGCACCCCGAAGCTACTAATACACACACGGAAATACGCTTCTTCTCAGGTGGAAGACATACAATGGCCTGCGATGTCTACTGAAAATACGAGCGCTCCTGGCGCAGAGTCGACCACGCTGCCGACCACGAGCCCCTACTCTGAAATCCCGAAGCCGACCCCGCTGGGTGTCATCGCCAACGCAGTTCGCGGTGGCCTCATTGGTCTCGCCGAGACGATTCCGGGGGTCTCCGGCGGCACCCTTGCGCTGATCACGGGCATCTACGGACGCCTGATTGAATCGGCAAAGCGCATCACCGACCTGCCGCGGGCAATGTCGAAGGGCACCTTCAAGGAGGACCTTCGCAGAATCGACTGGTGGCTGCTCATCCCGGTGGCTATCGGCATGGTTGCCGTGGTCTTCTCCATGGCAGGCGTCATGGAGAACTTCGTCACCAACCAACCAGTCGCTTCCCGAGCACTGTTCATGGGCATGATCGCCGCCTCGATCACCATGCCGCTGAACGAGCTACAGCCGGGTGCTCTGCGTCAGCCGGGCATGCGCGGCAAGGCCATCGCCGTCTTCCTGTTCTTCAGCATCGCCCTGTTCGCGCTTACTTCCCTGCCACAGGCCGCGCCGACGCAGCCGCCTCTCTGGCTTGTACTCATCGCCGCCTCGATTGCCGTGTGCGCACTGGTTCTGCCGGGCGTTTCGGGCTCTTTCTTCCTGCTGGTCATCGGACTCTACGCACCGACCATGGGCGCAATTCACGACCGTGACTTCGCCTACATCGGCACGTTCTTCGTCGGCGCGCTGATCGGCATCGTCCTGTTCATCCGCCTCCTCGAATGGCTGCTGAGTACGCACCAGGCGCTCACGTTGGTCGCCATGTCCGGCCTCATGCTCGGTTCACTGCGCGCTCTCTGGCCGTGGCAGACCGAAAACAACGAGCTCCAGGGCATCGGCTCCGACTGGGGACTCGCCCTCGGACTGTTCATTCTCGGCGCCGCAATCGTCAGCGTCGTCGCTTATGCGCAGCGCCGTTTTTCTAATTCGGGGTCGATGGACTAAACTAGTCAAAGTCGCTTCGATAGAGCATTTTCGCTTATCGACGGCTTTGCGCCCCTGTAGCCCAATTGGCAGAGGCAACGGATTCAAAACCCGTCCAGTGTGAGTTCGAGTCTCACCGGGGGCACGAT
>NZ_KV787410.1:153189-196540 GCF_001807105.1 Corynebacterium sp. HMSC14H10
TCTCACCGGGGGCACGATTTTAAAACCCGCTTTCACCTGGCTTTTAGCCTGGTGGGGGCGGGTTTTTGCTTGTCTGAGTATTCACTATCTTTCACTCCTTTTCACGCACTTTCACGGGTATTTTGAGCCAAAAGTGAGCCAAAAATGAGCCACGTTTTGCCTGCTGAATCCTGCGGTTTTGCAATCATGGGCAGCTCGAACCTGTTTACGATTCCCGCTTGCCTGACTCAAGGCATGAAAAAACGCCCCGCCAGCGAGCTGTTCGGAAATCCCGAACAACTCAAACCAGCGGGGCAAAGATTCTTGATTTATGTCTCGGTCGGTGGATTCCGGGCTGTCGGTAGCGCCTGCGAATCTCCCACGATCCCGGTTAGTCTCGCCAAGTCCGGCTGCGGTGCGGCACCCTCCGCACCACAACGCGCCCAATCAATAAACTCGCGTAGCCAATCAATCGCATCCGTGAGACCACGGCGAAGCAAATGCGTCCGGTCCTCCTCCACACGAAGCATCGCCTCCGTGTCTCGCAGCCGACTCTCGACGCTATCGAGCCGGTCCTCAAGCTTCTTAATCCGATTGTCCTGGCTCTGCAGCAGCGTCCCATTGAAAGCCACCGACGACTCTTCTTTACGGCCCTTCCAACCAATCCACGCCACGATAATGCCGACTATGGCTCCCGGAATGGAGTTAATTAAGTTTCCCCAGTTGATCTCCATGCGCAACCTCCCCACGGGAGCGGTTTCGTCCCATCACTGTGGCAGACGCAGCCGCAGTAATAGCCAACAGCAGATAATTCTTCGCGCTCACCCACATTCGTGACCCATCGTGAATCGCGTCAATCGCATACGAGCTCGCCCACATTGTCAGCAACGCCCCGCAGATTGCAATGCCCGCGGTTCGGCTGGCCCTTCCGAGTGCCGCCCACTTCCCTTTCGGCGGAGTGGCCGCACCAATAGCCAGAAGCAGCGATGCGGCCGCCCATGCCAACGCCGGGCTACCGGCGGGCAGCGCTGCCTCGACTGGTGTGAGTGCGGTCACCGAATGCCCGTAGTATCCGGCGCTGGTGGCTGCAGCATAGATTGCCCAGACCGTAGCGATGAGGCGCGGGTTGAACAGTTTTTCCGTCACCGCGCCAACCCCTACTCGCCCAACCGGTGCTCACCGACATACTCGCCGGCATTGGTGGTCGCAGCGGCGGTTCCCAGGCCGAGAACCGGGGCAATAACCGCCAGCAGAGCATCCATCTGCACTTCGCTGCCCCAGCCGAGGTAGACGCCGAGGACACCGAGCGCTGCGGCGAGACCGTAGACGGCCTGACGCCATGGTGTGTCAGAGTGCAGCAGAGCGAAGATGAGGGTGACGGTTGCGATGATGACACCGGTGATGGCTGGTGCTGCGGTGTCGTCCAGGACGCCCCAGGATACGAGCGCTGCGACGAGCGCTGACGCTACCGCGTACCAGCTGGCACGAGCAGACGCTGGAATGAAATTACGAATGGTTTCCATGATTGTTTCTCCTTCTTTGAGGTATGAAAAATGCCCGCGCCGGTATTGACGCAGGCATGAAAAAAGCACCCCGGCGGGGTGCTTACTTATTGTTAGCGACAAGCTGCCTGAGCTCATCGAGTTGCTTGAGTACTTCCGCGTTTTGCTTCTGTAGCTCTCCTACCTGCTGCCGCAGTGCGAACACTCCCGCGTCCGCATACATGATGTAGTCAGCAAGTGGTGCGATGTGCTTCGAGCCAGGAACATGGCTCTTGCACGGAGTGTTGAGCGTAAGCGGTGCGGTCATAGGTGCCTCCTTTTTCTTCACCGCAGTGGAATACAGATAGCCCTTGGGTGGGATCATTGTTGCGAGCTGCTCGAACGTGACCCACGACCCGTAGGGCTGAAAGCCGCTATCGGCGAGCCATACATGCCGCTGCCCCGCGTCATCGACGGCATAGCCCATCACGCACAGGTAGTGGTAGACCGTGCCTCCGGAGTACGCGAGGTTCTGACGGCTCTTGTAGCTGGCGCGCGGGTAGTTCGACGGTGGGGCCACAATGTTGGCCAGCACGCCGAACCCTGCGTCAATGCTGGCGGTGACTCGCTGCCACAGCTGGTCTCGCTGCGCCCCGGTTGGCGGGTCATTCGGCATTTCCGCCAAAGCCCACTTTCCCGCAGGCGCGTGCCTGTCGAGCACAGGCTTAATCTGGCCAATCCAGTCGGTGCCCCGCGTCGTTGTGCCCATCTCACGTGCCAGGGTCGCCTCCGGCAGAAGAACACCGGTGGCGGCTCTGATGATGGTTTGAGCCGACGCAGGGCCACAGTTGTAGCCGGTGTCTTGCCAGATCTGGTCACGCCGGTAGTCGAGCATCTTTTCCATGGGTTTCCTTTCTCGTCCCGGCTGAGGCGCAGGCTGTGTCGCACGTGCGCCTGTGAAAACGAGTTTGAGTTGGTCGATGGTTCCCCTATACGCATTGACATCAACCTTGAAGCCAGCGACAAGACCGTTTGAGCCGTACTGCAGAATGTCTGGCTTCTTGTTGCCGAGTGGGTAGTCCCACCCTCTGTGGTTGTCGCCGCCATCACTGTCGTATGCGGCGCGGTATGGCAGTGTTCGGTTGCGGCCGTAGTTGGATACCCACAGAGCTCCGAGTCCGGACATTGACGGTTCGCCACCGGGCATGTTCTCCCAGTACCACGCGCCGCTGTAAATGCCGGCGACAATGCATCCGCGTTTTTCTAGCTCGCGTTTGGCTGCCCACACATCATTTTTTGTGAGCAGCTTCCGATTTCCTGCGACGCTCTCTACGTCAATCCACACCGGCAGGTCACGGCGCCCACCCATCTGCTGATCGATGACATCAACCTGCTGGGCAATTGTCGTTCCCTCGGACGGTGCGCGCAGGTACCAGTAGGTCGCAATCAGAAGCCCGGCGCGTTCTGCGTCTTTGAGGTGCGAGTGGAAAACTTTGTCGCGGTAGGTGCCGTCGCACAGTCGTAGGATTGCGAAGCTGATGCCTTCACTCTTGGCCTGTGTGAGGCTCATGCCGTTTTGGTGTTCTGAGACATCAACGCCGAATATTGTCATCTCTTTGTCCTCCCTTGTTTGGGTATGAAAAAAGCCCCCTGTGGGGGCTAGGTGGAGTAGATAGGGGCTAGAAGCTCACACACCGTTTTGTATGAAATGCCGATGTTAATCGGATTGCCGTCCGTATAAATCGTCCCGTAAACATCGGTTTTGATTTCCGTCACGGGAAGCATTTGTGAGCCACCCTTAGCGCGAATCATCAAGTCCTCTACTCCGATGTATGGCTTGAGTCGCGTTTGTTCGCCGTTTTGCGTGGCGACTTGGTTGGTGTAGCGGGCTCGTGACGTGAATTCGGCTACGACTCTGTATCCGGTGATGGTTCTGCTTGGCCATATTTTTTTGGTGCCGACGGTCACCGTTTTCACTAGCCCCCCCCCGACACGGATACCCTTGGCTTTGTTGAGTACAACCATTCTTTTTACCCCCACACCGGCTGGTAGAAACTCAACTGGTCGCCTTTTTTGGCTATATCGCTAGTCAGTCTTGAAGATATGATGATTTGAGATCCTGCAGTGCTATACCGAACGTATGTCACCAAATAGTGCCTTCCGTTAGCCCCTCTTAGATATAAGTCTTTAATATCTTTTAGGGCATTGAATTCATCTTTTTCCGTCTTATAAAAGACAATCTTGTTTGTGTCAGAGTAAATAACTGAGGCCTCGTATGGCCCGGCGATTTTGTTCCAGCCCACGATCTTTTTGGCTTGCCAGATGACTCGGCCAGCGACACGCACGAACTGCACTAGCGCCCGGCCACGGTACACGCCCTTCACACGGTTTAGAACAGGCATGGGCTACTCCTGGATGTAGATAGTGTCCGAACGCGAACCAGTACCACGGGCGATAGTGCGGTAGGTAGTGGATGTGACCGCTGTGGACTCCAACGCCGCCACACGCGCCGCAAGCGCATCCAACTGCGCCTTCGTCACCGCGTCCTTCGGCCCCACCGCATCACCAACACGCATCGTGCCCGTTCCAGTACGCAACGCCATCGTCAACGGAGTCGGATTGTAGTCAAACTCATATTTCGGGAGAATCCCGTCCACATACGCCTTCGTGGTCGCGTCATCGTCAGCCTGTGGAGTCGCCGTCTTCACCTGCCCGCCCTCCGTGCGCTGCACCAGAGAACCAGCGGTCACAGACTCCGATACCGGCTGTTTGTCCAGCTTGTCAGCCAACCCCGGCACCGTCGGTGCGTCCCACGTACCCGACAGGTCACCGGCAAGCTGCACGCCACCCGCAACCTGCGAAGTAGCGCGCGGAACCGTCGTGAGCGCGTTATCAGCCCGCGTCAACGACTCCCGCACCGGCTGCGACAGTGCTTCACGCGGCCAGCCGTCCTCCGGCGCGCCGACC
The DNA here is from genome assembly GCF_001807105.1 of Corynebacterium sp. HMSC14H10. Lineage (NCBI taxonomy): Bacteria > Bacillati > Actinomycetota > Actinomycetes > Mycobacteriales > Corynebacteriaceae > Corynebacterium > Corynebacterium sp. HMSC14H10. The sequence goes on from NZ_KV787410.1 coordinate 157,617, forward strand.
TGCGCCGACTCCGCAGCCTGCAACGCCGCGTCCCTAGCTTCCTCAGCCCCAAGACGCGCACCACCAGCAGCGTCCGCCGCATTCCGCGCCGACTCCGCCGAACCAGCAGCAGCATCACGAGCCGACCCCGCCGCCTGCGCCGCCGACTCCGCACGCACACGATCAGCCTCAACACGGCCAGCAACCGTAGCCACCGCAGACTGAGACACACCAGCACGCTCCGCGAACCCCTGCGCAGCAGACGCCGACCCCGCAGCATTCTGCTCCGACAGGGCCGCAGCCTGAGCAAACCCCGCAAGCTCCGCGCGAGCCTGGTCAGCAGCGGTAGTCGCGGCCTTACCCGCTGCCGCTTCCGCCCGGTCAGCGTCCTCCTTCGCGGAGGTGGCAGAACCAGCAGCACCCTCAGCCGAAGATGCAGCAGTGTCACGCGCCTGCTCGGCACGCACAGCCGCCGACTCCGCCCGCTCCGTCAAGTCCGTGAACTCGCCGCGCACCAGCGCCAGAGAACCATCCACAACGCGCTGCACCGACGCTTGCGCCTGCACAGCCTCATCCCTAGCGCGCTCAGCACCAGACTCAAACCCCGACGCACGCTGAGCAGACAACTCCGCCTGAGCAGCCGCAGCCTTCGCAGCATTCACCACCGCATTCGACGGCTGATACTCCTCCGAGTTCTCAATCATGTCCGCCAGCGACACAGTGCCCGACTCCGGCAGGTCAAACGTCCACGGCTCAAAAACACCCGGCGCCACAAGCTCAACAGTTGTCCTGCCCGGGTCAAGCTCACCCGTCCTAAACCGGCCAGCCACCAGCGGGTAATCCCGCCGCTCCCTGGTCACAATCCCCGACGTGCCAGTCGCACGCCGCGTCACGGTCGAGAAAACCGTGATAGTGCCATCCGTCGGCTTCAAACCAACATCCTTAATGTCTCCGATCAAGATCGTCATGGGGATACCTCCATATCCGGATTAGTAGGTTCAGGAATCACCGCATCCTCATTCGGAACAGTCACTTCACCAGAGTTATCCAGACGCGAATCCTGCTTTACAACCGTCAACGCCGAAAACTCCGTACCACCGAGCCACCAACGCCAACGAGAAGACCAACACCTCACATCAATCCAATAACCCGGCTCAGGAACCACAACCGTCCGAATAATGACCAGCGAGTCTTCAAACTTTCCTGAAACAGAAGCAGTGGTGTGCTTCGAAAACTCCCGCCCATCCGGCGCGTAAACACGCAGCGTGACAGAAGAACCGTCCGTTTCACCAGGACCCGGAAGCCAACCAGTCTGGTCACACTTAGCCTGAACAAACACCAGCCATGCACCTGGCTCATCCAACACAATTCCCTGCCGAACGCGGTCAATATGAGCCCCCTTATGCGGACCAATCTGCTTATCAAACGGCAGGCGCCGCACCCGCTCACTACCACTCGACCCCCGAGACGTAATATTGAGCGACTGATACGCAGAGCAATATCCACGCAATCCATCGAGCAGGTCTACCCGACTTGTCAGCTTCAACTGCCCATCCTGGAAAGCAGCCGAGACATCCTCCCACCCTTGTGGCTTCTTACCGCTGAAAATATCAAGCAAAGGTTTCATCACCATAGATCGCAACCCCTGCAGAAACCCATTGCGGGCTTCCTCTGCCGCTGCAGTGATACCAGTCAGCTGCCCCCAATTGATGGAGTCGCCATTGATGTTCTGCAGCTTCCCCAGGTCACCGGGGCGCATAGCACCGGCTGGGACTCCATAGTCTTTCGGTTCTGGCGTCGTCATTGTCCCTCCTCATGCAGTTTCTTGCGGAGCGCTGTTTTCTGCTCGGGTGTCAACGCCGCCATAATCACGTCGATGTCACCCGCCGACTTCGACACCACGTCCTCCGGTGGCACGCCAGGCTCATCGGCCGGCAACCACAAACCGGCCTGGCCCTGCCACCAACCAGCCCCATCAAACGGAGGCTTATAAAACTCCATCTGCAGCTCCGGATGATGGCGAAACCCGCGGCGCCAAAAAATCTGCGACAGCTCAGCGGCCGTTTCCTCCGGAACCCCGAAATCTCCCTTACCAGTAGTGAGCTTCACCCACGCCCACAGCATGAACTGTGTCGGGTCATCCTTGTCATAGGTTGTTTCCAGTGTTGGCAAACTCATTTACAGCCACCCATGTTTCTTAAAACTCGACGTCACAGTATTAATTTGGTCAACCGCCCACTCGACCGGGTCACGCAACGGTGGAACACCCAACGTTGCCGTCCACTCCTTCGGAGTATCCGCATCCCACTCAAGACGAAGCTTGCGGCACTGCAGTACCTGCACGTACCCGTCATCTGCTCCCGGCTCCTCACAGCCAATACGGTCACCAATCGTCCAATGACCAAAGCCCGGCGCGCCGATGAGATATGGTGCGCCGTCGCCGATGTTGACTTCGAATGCCCATTGTTCGTTGGTGTCGCGGAACTCTTTTCTCATCGCCAGCAGTGCTGAGAGTGTGTAGGCCTGCCCGGAGTGGTGGATGACGTTTTCTGGAAAGTGCGCCCACCCGAGCTTCTTCGACCGGAGCGGGGATTTGATACTCATCCATGCCAAGAGCCGGTCTTCGAACCAGGGGCGGATGATTGATTCGACGACGGAGCCGAGTGCTGGTTGGAGGATGAATGAGCCCATGATGTTGAATATCAGCTTGATGTTCGCGCTAATGAGCTCGTTGACACCTGGGGCGGATTTACCGCCGACCGTGACCTGCGCGACGGAAGCGGGTTTGTAGCTTGCTGACACGCTGTTGACGGTGCTGGTCTTGCCGTTAGTGCGGTAGACGACCCAGGGTTGTTCTGGGGCGACGCCCAGGAACCCGGAGACGCTGTATTGCGGGGCTCGGCGTGGTTTATCCAGGATGATGCGGGTTTCGTCGACGAGGTTATCGGCGATTTCCAGGCCAGTGCGAACAAGGCCGGAACCAATTTTGCCGAAAGTGGAGGTTTGCCCGTACCAGCCGGACTTGTCAACGATGTCGACGACGATTTGGCCGTTGCGTTTCAACCCAGCGCCCGGCCACGGCTGCGGGTCACCTATCAGCCACCGGCGGCACGTTACCATCAGCCCGCAGTCTTCCAAGATTGGTTTAGCCACGTCGTGGAAGTTTTCGAACTCAGAGTGGATGTACCGCAGCGGGCTAGTGTCCGTGGTGAGCAGTGAGGGCTTAACCACCATCTGCCAGCGTTTATAGTCCAATGTCGCCAACCAGGACTCCGGGTCGAGAGGGTCATCCGGGAGCTGCCAGAGCGACCCGTTGAGCCGAAGAAGATTGGCGAAAAGCGTGACCTTTAGCCCCCAGATTGCGTTTGCAAAAAGCGACCACGCATTAGGAATCTGCAGCGCTGGTGGGGAAAGCGGATTCGCCCAGCACGGAAGGTGCTTAAACATCTCATAATCGTGGACAAAGTCGACGGTGACGGTTCGGGCGAGGTCTTCGTCTTGCGTGAGGGTGCAGTTGCTCATTAGCCCGCCCCATCGCTCCCCCGCGGCGTCGATGGTTAGCACCACGTTTTGTTTTTCACGTTTGCGGCGCTCCCAGCAGAACTTCGCCAGATGATGGTCAAACGGGAGAGCGATCTGCGCCGGGGCTGTCTCATTGACCTCGATCTCGAAAAAGCCCGCGTACTCGGCGGCCACCACACCGCGAAGCACCATGCCGACCGTTTTGTTTTCCCAAATCCGGATAAGCGGCGGTTCGTCACGGCGACGACGCCGTTCTTCCCGCGCGGCGATAGCCTGCTCGTAAATATCGTCGAGTTGCTCATCCGATGCGCCTTGTACGGTCACAGCCATGGTGATTGCCACCTCCTTGGGATTCTGATTTCCGCAGTCGCACCGGCGATGTTGGCGAAGGAACCGTACGTCTGGCGGATTCCGTAGGCAATCATGTCGCCGGTGAAATCTGCAATGAGATCGTCAGAAAGAATCGGCACCCAGTCGGGGATGTTTCCCTTCATCCATTCGGAAATCTTCTTCCCGATTTCCTCCGGCGTGATTGCCAAGAATTTATCCAGGCCGATTGCCTTCACTAGCTCGCGGAGCTTTTGGGCAATCCACATGCGCCACTGGTACGGCAGCGGAATATCGAGCAGCGGGAACGGGTCAACATAGACCGGCAGTCTGGTGTCCGGGGTTCCTGGCGGGATTGGGTACTTGAAGAACTGGCCGTTCAAATCCGCCCACGCCTGGGTGTTGTCGTTGGCCACAACCATCTCCGCACCTGGGTTAGTGTCGACCAGCATGGTGCGGCCGACCGGTTGCCAGGGCATGAAGATCATGCGGTCAGTGTCGAAGTTCTCACCGATAGGCTGGTCTGGAAGTCCAAACTTCGCCGGGGAGGTCAGCACCCACTGCGGCCACGACTCGACATCGCCATAGTTGTTGACGGTGATGCCGTCGCCAGCCCAGTTGGAGCCGTTGAATACGAACTTGTGCCGAAACGGCACCGGCTCGTACCAAAACGGGTCATGGGCGATAACGACCAGTTGGTACGACGCAGCCGCCAGCGAAAAAGGGTCACGATTATCCAAATACTTCGGGCCCTCTTCCAGGCGGACTGTCAGGAGCCGCTTGCCGGACATGGGGGTTGTGACAGCCAGCTTCGTGTCCTTATCCGGGGCGAAAGCGCGCATGAACCGTGACTTGTCATGCGCCCAATCCTCGCCGAAAAAGTCCACATTCAGCACCACATGGCGCTCCATGGTTTTCGAACCCACATAGCTGCTGCCTGGCTGGCCAACCCTGGCTTTATGCACCGTCTTAATCGGCGGCTCATAAAACTCACCCATGTCGCCCTCCATCAGGCGAACATTCCTTCCCCATGACTCCGGGCCATGGATAGGCCACATACTGCCGTCACAGCCCATCACGGTCAGGCCGAACTCTCGAATGTCATCCATTAATGCACTCCAATCTTTCCGGCCGATGCTTTGGCCTGCTCCACGCGGTACTTCGCGAAGATGCCGTCGGTGTCATTGGCAATGAAGTTGTTGACCACGGCGGCACCATCAGGACTGACTGCAGACACTGCTGGCCCCAGATGCTCCTGGGCGATAGCCAATGGCACATCCAGGCCGGTTTGCTGCGCCATGTACCCGACCGGGTTTTCCACGATCTGCTTCATGTCCTGGAACGGCAGAAGCACGCTTCCGAAAATGTCCTTCGAGTACTCTTCGAAAGCGTTCGTCACGCCCCAGGCGACTTCGCCGGAGTACCACGCGGCCAGGTCGGTCATTGCCCCGCCAGCTGCTCCGACGACATCACCGGGGGTCATAGGCATGACTTGCCCCAGCATTGCTCCCAGCGGTGCTGCGGCCATGCCAGCTGCCGCGCCGCCTGCTGGGCCAAGCGCGCCGGTTACTGGTGCGGTGGCAGAGCCCACCATCGCGCCGATGGTCGGCGTGCCCGCCATACCGAGCGCTGACATGCCTGCGGAGAACGCGGAGTCTGTCAGCCCTGAGGCCGCAGACGTCGCCATGTTCCCGGCGAAACTGACCGCCGAGGATGTCACCAGCTTCGCCGCGTCAGCCCAACTGTTTTGAGCCATCAACATCGGCAGCGCCTCGTTGACCGCGTTCTCTAGCGAGCCAGACGCCTGCTCAGGTTGCGTCTTCGCAGGCTCCTGGCCAGTCACCGTCGCCGCGTCCTGAGGCTGCTCCGCTGGCTGCTGCGGCTCACCCTGCGGCTGGGTGTCCTGCATCGCAGGAATCTGGTTGTACACCAGGTCCTCAAACGCCTTCGTCTGCTCAGGGCTCAAGACGCGCTCTGGTTTGATGGTGTTCTTCAACATGTGACCAACACCGGAGGCGCGGCCACCAGAGTCATACCAATTATTCGCGCGCCAAAACTCAGCCGCAGCCACCGGAGTGCCGTACCGGTCCTGGATATACCGAGCACCCGCCTCACCCTGCTTCTCCGGGTCAGGTGACCTATCCGGCAGATACTGCTGCAGCGTGCCCGATGCTGGGTTCAGCTGGAAAAGACCAAACGCACCCGATGACGGGTTCACCGCATTCGGATCCCAATTCGACTCATGCTCGACAATGAAATCAATCGAGTCGAACTGCTCACCGGAATCCCAACCAAACGCCTTCAGGGACTTCTTGACTGCGGCCTTAACCGCATCAACACCCGAAAGTTTCTCTTCGGGCTGTTCTGCCTCCTCCCCTTGCACATCCGGAGATTCGACCGCAGAATCGACCGCCTCCTCGAGGCTGCCCTCATCGACCACCGACCCGTCAGTGCCCGGCGCGGCCTGCTTGCCCTCCGGCAATGCTTCGGCTGTTTTCCCGGCTTCGACAACGGCGTCGTCGTTTTTCTGGTAGTTGAGGAGCTTTTCAGCCCCACCATTGACTGCCTGGAACCAGACACTGCCGAGCTTGAAAATCGGCGGTAACTGGTCAGGGAACCCAGCGATCTGCAAGGCATCACCGATATGGCCGGAAACGAATGCCGCCACGACACTGCCCGCGTAGCCGGACAGTGAGTCGCCACCGGGCGGGGTGGCCTGCAGAGAGTCTGCGGACGCAGATGCAGCCGGAGACAGTGGTGCGACGTCAGGGTCGGACTCAAACGATGACGCTGTTGCTGATGGCGTCAGCTCATCGTCCGTGTTCGTTTCGTCCGGCACTTCCGCTGCGCTAGATGCGGCTGTTGCGCCGCTTCCAGCTGGAATCCATGCATGGTGCGTGTACTGCGGATGATTGAACCCGGCTGCTGCGGGGCCAACCTTGCCGCCACCCGGCCCACCGCCCATCTCAACATTGGTGCCGTCCGGCAGAGTGCCGGAGGTGTGGCCAAATTGTCCGCCGCCGTTGTCGTACCAGCCCATACGGAAACTACCCGCAGGCCCGATACCGATGTTCGCACCGTGCTGCTGCAGCCACGCGAGCTGCGTGCTCGTGGAGAATTTGCGTGGCCACGGGTCCATGCCAAGGCCGAATGCTGCCAGGATTCCCTGTGTGTAGGAGCAGTCGCCCCACGCGCCACGACGATTCGGGAAGTTCTCGTACGGCGCGCCGTCGAGTGGCCGCTCGGCCTGCACGCCACGAACCATCTTGCCGTCGACCAACGCGCGGTATTCTTGCGCGGTTGGTGGTGTTTCGGCGTTGATGATGTCGTCGAAAACTCCGCCGTCGGCGTAGCCCGGCAACTTCGGGAACGTCCCGTTGTTGATTTGCTGCAGTTCCTTGTCGTATTTCGCGGAACTGCGGCGGTTGATGATCCACTCGCCAGCGTCAAGACGCGCCGCGGGCATGCCGTATGAGTCGTAGGCCAGGAACCCATCGACTTCGTTGGTGCCTGGCCCGGCGGTGGGTAGTCGGTACCCGTCATGTGGCTGGTCCTTGGTGGACAGTGCATCGCGGTAGGTGCCGCCGTGAGCGAAGCGTGGGTAGCGCCCACCTCGAGCGAAGCGACCACCATGACGGTTGCCGGACTTGTGGTCGCGGCGGAACACGTCAATGAAGATGGTCTTGCTGACCAGCTTTCCAAGGAGGTCCTTGACACCACCGAGTTTCTCGATTGCCGCGCGCGTCTCTGCGCTGACCTTCGGCTCGGTTTTCTTATCGTGGACTTCCTGCAGCCTGCGCTTCGCATCCTCAACCTTCACGTCCAGCTGGTCTTTAGTCAGGTCAGCCAGCGGCGTTGGGCGTTGGGAGTCCAGGTCGAAAATCTGGGCAAGCGCAATCTGCTGTTCAGCGGTGAGGTCCGCAATGTTGAGGTTTGCTGCCGGGGTCGGGCGCTGGCCATCGAGCAGACCTACCTTGTTCAACGCATCAATATGTTGAGCGTTCAGGCCGTCGATATTCATGCTGGCCCATGGCATCGGACGCTGTAGATCCAGAGTGTAGAGCTGCGCCTTAGCGAAATCATCGGTTGCAAACAGCGCACTGGCGTCAAGGTCTGCCTTCGGCCGAGCAGTCTTCCCATTCAGGTTGTCGATGGTCGTATTAACCGTGCCGGTCTTGGTGTCCAGCAGAATCGTGTCGAGGTCAACCTTGGGGTTAGCCGACATTGTCGACAGCCACTCCAAGTCACCACGGGCAATTTCGCCGTCGCGGCGGAACTCATCCATGATGAGATGCGCCGTCGGATTCGTGGTCGACACGTCCAGCTGGTTGAGAATCGACCGAGCCTCAGCCGAGGACACCTTGACCTGGTCGGTGTTGAGGAACGCGTCCATCTGGGCGGTTTTGCCGTCCATGTCCGGCATTCCGTGGTTGACCCACCAGTCGTAGCGAGCAACTGCCTGCTCGTCCTTGGCGGTGATGGTGACCTCGCCGGTCTGCTCGTCGACGACCTTGACCTTCATGCCAAAGTCCTCAAGCTTCTTGCGCGCACCCTCGTCCTTGACAATCAATCTTGTCTCGAGAGACTTCCCGTCGAGTCCCGCGAAGCTCTTAGCTACCGATGCAAGCTGCGTCTTCGCCTCGTCAGCCTGAACATCCACAATCGTTTGAATCTGCTCCGGCGTCATGCCGTAGGCCTTGAGAAGCTTCTGGAATTCGGTGTCAGTCATGCCCAGCGATTGCTGCAAGCTATCCAGCACACCGGAGGACTGCGCCCACACATCCTTAATGTCATTGCCAGCAGCAACGCTATCTCGCATGGTGTTACCAAGGGTTTCCAGCTCATTGTGAGCCGCAGCGCCCGCTGTTGTCGTCGTATCCAGAAGACCGTTTGCCTTCATGGTGGCACCAGCAAACGTTTCCATCTTGCCGGAGACCTGGTCCACAACCTTCGTCAGTTCCGCCGACGCGTCAGCGGCCGACAGTTCCACGCCAGCAAGTTCCATGAACGCACGATTCAGCTTGTTAGCGCGGTCGCCTGCGTCACCCGTCTTGCCAGCAAGTTCCTCAATCGTCGCGGCAGCATTCGCAGCAGCCGGCCCCACACGATCGAGTGACCCCTGCGCGCGGTTGTACTCGTCACGCAGTTTCTGCATCTGCGCGGCAGCGTCAGCGCCGCCCTCACCAGACTCAATCAGCTTCTGTTTGAAGGCCTCAAACTGGGCAGACGAGCCCGTCAGCTGCTGGGCAAGCTCCTCATTGGTCAGGCCAAGTCGCTTAATGGCTTCCGCTGCGCGGCCAGCCGAATCAGAGGAATCGCGCCACTGCTCGTCAGCGAACTTTGTCTCTTGGGAAATCGTTCCCATGGCCTTGCCGATGTTGTGCCCCGCTTCATTGACGGCGATGCCGACACGGGACATCCAGCCTGGGCCGTTGCTGGCCAGCTGCTCCAGGTGCGACTGCACATCCTGCACGCTGCTGCCCATTGCAGCGACAACGTCGCCGCCGGAGGCCATGGCGCTGAACATGTCGCGGAACGCGCTGGATGCGAGAGTGGCGGAGCGGGCGGCCTCGTCTTGGAAGCGGTTGTACTTCTGGGTCTCCGCGATAAGTGTGGTCACGACTGCTGTGCCGGCAGCCAACGCGGCGCCCCACGGGCCACCGAACAAATTGATGATGCCCTTGGCTCCGGCCTTCATGGTCTGAAGTCCAGCGCCAGCGATGCCACCGGCGACAGAGCCGAACCGCTGCAGGCTAGCCGCGGCCGTGTGGCCTACCGATTGCGCCATGTAGTCGATAGTGGTGAAAGCGTCCTTAGACCACATAGCGTTAATCCGCGCCTCAACAGCAGCGGTTTTATGCGCCTTAGCCATCTTCAGCAGCGACACCGAGCCACGCTCATAGCCGCGCGCCATACTCTGAATCGCTACATTCGACGACGTGCCCAGGTACTGCAGCTGCGCCTCAAACTTGGTGATTTCCTGCCCACTAGCACGGTAGTAGGCCTGGATATCCTTAACGCCTTGCTGCATCGACGAGCGGGACTCAGACATAGCGGTCTTCTGCTTCGTCACCGCATCGGTGACCTTGCCGACCACACCCGGTAGTGTCTTGAAGCCTGCCCAGGCTGCCACCGCTGCAGTCACGGCCGCTGGGTGCGACTCCATGAACGACGAAACCGCCTCTAGCGGCGGGGTCAACGCCTTAGCCGCGACAGCAGTAGTCTGCAGCGCAGTCAAGAACAAGTTCCAGGTACCAACGCCGAGCGCCCCGGCAGCCTGCGCGGCAGACGTACCAATGCTCACCAACGACGGCGCAAGGCCCTTGCCCGCCTCCCACAACTGACGGAACACCTCAGTCGTACGAGCAACAGTCGCAGAATGCATAAACGCCTGAAACGCATCCACCGCCGAACTGGCGAGATTCTGCAACCCGGGCACCACATTCGACGTCAGATAGGCATCGAACGTTTCCATGACCGGCTTAGCACGCGCGTTCATCGCATCAAGCGCGTCAGTGACACCCTTGAAACCGCCGGCGGCCTGGTTGAAAAATGGTCCTGAGATAGTGGCGCCGAGCCTGCCGGCCGCAGCGCCCATGTTCCGCATAGCGCCCTGCACCGTGTTACCGGCCTCAAGTGCCGCGCCGCCCATGCCACGCTCCATAGCGTTCTGGAACGTCGCAAAATCAATCTGCCCCTTAGAGACCATGTCACTGATCTCTGCAGAGGTCTTACCAAGTTCTTCCCCGAGGAGCTGCAGGACAGGAACGCCGCGGGAAAGCAACTGCATCATGTCGTCGCCCTGCAGCTTGCCGCGGGCTGCAACGGAGTTGAAAATCTGACCCATCTCACCCATCGACGCGCCCGCAATAGTGGCGGTGTCGCCAACGACTTTCAGGGTGCGCTCAAGTTCCTGGCCAGGCTTAATACCGGCTGCGACAGCGCCTGCGGCAGCGGTGGCGGCTTCTTCCAGCCCAAAGCTGGTGCCCTTCACCGACGCCAGCGCGTTGTCCATGATGGACCCCACAGACGACGCAGAATGGCCGAGGCCGCGGAGCTTGGCTTCCGCCTGCTCGATACCGTTCAACCGGCCAACGCCCTTGGTAAGCCCGGCACCAAGCGCCGCACCGGCTGCCACACCGACACCGACAGCGGACTTCTTCAGGACACTGCCCATGCCGGAGGACAGCTTCTGGCCCATCGATTCGCCCGACTTCGACGCGGACTTTTCTGCCCCACCCATCGCCTTGTTGATACCCGGGGCGATTTTGCTGGTCTCCGGGATGATGGAGATATAGGCAGCTGCGATTTCGACGGCCATGGCGTCCTCCTAGGGCTTGTTTTGCCGCTGGAGTTTCCTCCGGCGTGCGAGTTCGGCGCGGGTATTTTGCAGTTCGGCAGCATTCTTTGGGCCATTCCTGGCGCGTCGTTGCCGCTCGACAGCTTCTTTCAGCTGGTCGATAACTGGGCGTGGCTTCGGCGCAGTCTTCCTACGCGCTCGTTGCCAGTTCGCCCATGCCAGCGTGTCGATGGTGTTCATCAACAGCTGGTTTTTCGGCGCCTTGTACTCCGCTAGCGGGTCATCAAGACGCCTTACCGCGCTGCCTTCCGGCGCCCATGCGAGAAACGCTTTCAGCTCAGCCCACGACAATGCTGGGCTTCCGAGCTGGTGAATAGAGCGCCCTTTCTCAATGAGGTCGTACGTCAGCGCGGTTTTAAACCCTGGTCGGTGTAGAAGCCCGGCCAGGACTAGGATTCCCCCAGCGGGACATCAGTGAGTCGATTCCACTCATTCCACAGCTGGACCTTTTCACCGAAAACGAGGTTGTCAACGAACCACTTGGCGTCGTCGATACCCAGCTCGGTGATGAAGAAGTCGAACGCTTCGCTGACTGGTCGGCGGCCGTCTTCCAGAAGCTTGTCGTCCGGGTTGTCCTTAAACCACTTAGCGAACGTCGCGTAGGTCTCATCGTCGATGAACTCCATGCGCGGCACAGAGAACGTCTTCGACTTGCCGTCCTTGGTCGGGATTTCACACGTGAATTGAGTACGGGCGTCCCATGCTGGTACGAATTCGAAAGCCATGAGGGGTCTCCTTAATAAGAGTTAGGAAAAATTTGGAGGGGTTACATGAGGGGTTGGTGGGGTCACCCCAGGCCGTCGTCAGCTGAACCCCTCATGAAAAGCTGACGACACACAGTGGCCTGGGGTGAGAGCGACGGTTAGGACTCCGTCGGGTTGATCTTGAGGGTGAGGGTGCGCTGCGCGGTGGCGCCAGCACCGTCGGCGACACGGACAGTGAAGGACTCCTCACCGGAGCCGGTCGGGGTTCCCGAGAGCTTGCCGTTCTCAGCGAGAGTCAGGCCTGCCGGCAGAGCGCCGACTGCGGTGAACTTGTAGTTACCGTCACCGCCGGATGCCTGCAGGGTGGCGGTGTACGACTTGCCCTGGGTTGCCGGGGAAATCACAGCGGTGGTGATACCGAACTGTGCTACCTCACCGTCGGCGGTGCTGATCGAGTAGTACTCGTACATCACGTTGCCGTCGGCATCTGGGAAGCACTTGGTGGTGACCTCGTACATCACGATGTCCTGGTGAGTGTTCTGAATGTCACCCAGGTTGACGACCTGGCCAATCGGGATGACCTGGCGCTTGGTGCCCTGGTCGGTCAGGTGCTCAGCAACAAAGACAGAGCGCGGCAGCTTCTTCTTGTTGTGCAGAACCTTGAAGCCCTCGCTCGTCTCCTGGACGTTGTCATCGCCGAAGACAGTCTTGAGTACGTCAATGTTGGCGGACTCGTAGAGCGTGGCGGTGAGCTCCTGGCCGTAGTCTGTCTGCAGGGTGTAGGCGATGTCGCCGCCGTAAGACTTCTTGTCCTCGGTATCACGGGTGATGGCCTGGGTCAGGCCGTCCTCGCCGACGATGCCGAGATCAGCGAATGCCGGGTCAAGCTCGGACATGGTGTCTTCCGGCAGGGCGGTGTTCAGCGGTGCGCGGAACAGCACACCGTTCTTGCCGGGGTTGGTTGACGTGATGTTGTTGACGTTTGCCATTTTTGCCTCCTTGGGGCATGAGAAAAGCCCCACGCGACGCGCAGGGCTTAAGTAAACGAATCGTTGGTTACTGGTTAGTCAGCAGCGATATGAGGAGCTGGCCGGAATACTGAAACCGCACCAGGTTTTCCCGATCAGGGTCGAGGAACCGCTGTGGCGCAGCGTATTCCCGCCACCCGCGCAACCTGTGCCCGGAAAGGCGCATGCCCCTCCAAGACTCATCGCGGAGTGCCTGGCGAATCAGCCCGGCGACCTGCTCGGCTTCGTATTCCGTTTCTGCATAGACCTGGACCGACATCGTTGCCGCATCGGTGATACGGTTCGGTGTCGCCCCTCCAACCCGCGTGACCACGACATGCGGGAACTTCGGCTGCCGCGGGTACCGAGTGCTCACTCGAATACCGCCGCAGATTCGGTGCAGCAGGTCGATAAACGCTTTTTGGGCTTGTGGGTCAGCTTCCCGCATTGATGTTCCTCAATAACGTGTTGTTCTTCGCGTTATCGCGAGCAGCCTTGTAGTTAGTCGTGATGACCGATGCGCGGTGACGAGACTTGCCCTCATAGGGGCTGGATTCGTACCCGTCGCCGCAGGCGTCAGCGATACGCGCGGCACGTGAGTCAACCTCCGCCGCCACTGCGGGCAGACGACGAATCTCCTCAAATGCCTTGATGTTGTACTTGATTTTCATCTAGCCCTCCATTCGCTTACAGCGGCACTCGACCAGGCCCGGCGAAAACCACGGGTTGGATTCCCAATTCCCCGGCGGGGCGGCCAGCTCGTAGACCATTCCATCGACCTCGATGCGGTCACGGTCGGTGATGCCAGCTTCCACGGGGGCGTAGACCACCGCATCAAACTCCGCGGCCTCAGGGTGCGACGCGGTGACTGCCGGTGTGCCGCCTTTTTGCACCGCAAACACCATGACCTTGTCCTTGGTGTAGCGATGAAGAGGGTTGCCATACGGGTCTGTTGCCCCGTCTTCGTGGCGGTGCACCGTCACAGGAATCGTGCAGGGAAATACGTCCGCTACCATCCGGTTGCCTCCATACTCACTGCCCGGTCAGCGCTGAAATCCTGCAACGCGGATTCCAGCATCTGCCGTTCCTGGCCGGAAAGGAACAAGTCTCCGTCCGGATTTCGCCACGACGTGGACTGCGAGAATGACCCCGCAGTGGCTTGCTGCTGCGTGATGCCGCCTCGGTCAGTTGCGGCCAGCGCTCGCTTCGCCATAGACACCGACACCAGCGCGAGAACCTTCCGAAGATTCTCGTCCGGGGTAGCCGGGATTTGCGGGTAGCTTGCCCGCAGCCATGCGTCCGCGTCGTCTAGAACAGCCTCGATGGCGTCATCTGTGACCGTGGCGGGGGCGGTCTGCCACCGCAGGCGAACGTCCCTAGAGGTGGCAAACATACGCTACCCCGCAGACAGGCCGTTGAGCTTCACCATGGCCAGCGGGTCGGTGACGCCGAACGCGACGGTCGCCCAGGTCTGGGACCAGGTCGTCTGAGTCGAGGCGTCACGCCACGTCTCGGTCGAGATCGGGGACTCGACACCCATGACGCCGACCATGCCAGCCTGCAGCACCAGACCCTCGCCCTTCTTCATGGCGTTGGTGGAGTGCAGAGTCAGGCCGAAGGTGCCCAGCATCTCCTGGTAGTTGCCGACACCGAGAAGCAGCTTCAGGTTCTTAGCGTCAACCGGGTTGAGCACCAGAGTGTCAGCACTGTAGCCAAGGTCAGTCTGCTCGATAGCAAGCTGCGCGTCCAGCAGGTTGCTGATGACTTCGCCCTCGCCGGTCTTCGCGGTCTTCGCGGTTGCTGCGACCTCGGCGGCCTTATCCCAGCCACCGGACGCCACGCTCAGGGTGCCGTCAATCTTGTCGATTGCCTCTGTCAGAGCCGAAATGCCGCGCTCGTCCAGATCCTTCACCATGGTGTTGGAGACCTGGGAAATCTTGCGCTGCAGCAGCATCGCATCATTGCGGATACGTGCCTCATCGGTGACACCGAACTTGCCACCGGTCTTCTGGACACGAGCGACAACCGGCTCACCATCAGGGGTGTGCAGCACCGGGAACTCAGAGCCCGGCGCGACAATGCCCGGCTTGTCCGTTGCGGTCGGCGTGTTCTTGACCAGCTGGTCAAACAGCAGCGCACCGCCGGTGGTGGTGACGTTGCCGAAGATGACCTTCGACAGGAGGTCTCGCTCAACTAGCTGCGCCGCATAGTTGTCGATGCGGGTCGGCTCGTTGAGCATCATGTCGATGGTGATAGCCCCGTTTTCAACGTTGGGACCGGAAAGCGGGAACATTGGGTCACGTGCCATTGTGTTTCCTCCTTAGTTCAGGGCGACCGTTACGGTGCCGTTAGCGGCCTTGGTTACAGCGATGCCAGCGACGGGGCCGTCGGTTGCCTTCTTCGCCTTGCCACCGGCAGCGGTGGAGATCTTGTCTCCTACGGCGATAGCGCCGGAGGCGACCAGCTCGTAGATACCGAGGCGGTAGATGGTGAAGTGCTCACCGTCCTTGGCGTCGTGTGCTGCGACACCGAACGCATCAGCGTCGGCGGTAGCTGCCTTGACGACGGGGTTACGCCCTTCCATGTCGGCGGCGATGATGACGAAGGTGCCCTGGGCAATGTCGCCCTGGGCCTTGCCGGTGATGTTGGTTGCTGGGGTGAAATGCATCGGCGTGGAAGCCATTGCGTTCTCCAATCAGGTTGAAATGAAAAATGGCCAGTCGGGTTTAGACTGGCCATCCTGCAGGGAATGCGTTTGGTGGAGTTTCCGGCTCCGAGCGGACTGCGGCACCGAGCTGCTCCACCGGGGTGTTTGACGGTGGCCGGGTCTGTTCCTTCTGCATCGCTGCGAGCCGCTTGGCACGGTCTTCGATTTCTTCTGGGCTGCCTGAGCCTAGAAGGTCGTGGTTTTCCTCAGCGATGCCGTAACGGGCTGCCAGCCGAAGGCGCGTGTTTTCGGCCTCCAGAGCCTTGAATGCGTCTTCTTGGCTGGCTAGGCGCTCGGTGGCCTTTTGCAGTTCCGTCTTTTCTGCTTCCTGCTGTGTGCGCCAGCTCTCCGCGTCTGCTCGCAGTTCGTTGCGTTCGGTGCGGTAGCGTGCTGCTTCGCGTCGTGCTTCCTCGAGTTCCTTTCGGAAGTGCTCGGGCACGGGCTGCGCATCAGTATTGTCCGGTTCCTCCTGGGTTCCGGTGTGCGCCACCTGCTCGGCGCTGGCTTCGGTGGCGGTGTTTTCCTCCGACATGAGTTACCTCCTGGGTAAATCTGTTTTCGGGCATAAGAAAACCCCGCCACCACTTCTTGTGGTGCGGGGTAGTGCCATGGCGGGGACTCGCACTCCCGCAAATGTGGCTACTCCATGGCTATTTAGCAGTACTTAAAGTTCACCGTATTAGCGGTATTTTCAAATACATAAGTGTTTAATTCAGACCATTACTTGTATTGTTTTCCCATACGATATGGCCGCCACTGGCTCTCGCAATAACTTCTGCCGAATCAGGTGCTCGTAATACGGCTTTATCATCAAAAGCTGTAGCCACATATTTAAAAAGTCGTGAAGCTGCCCCTTTGTCTGACTGCTCATACACATCGACCACGGTTTCATACTCGTCGATATCCGGCTTCAAATCCCAGAAAGCAGTGACGTAGGCCCCGCCTGGAGTTCCAAACCGAAATGTCAAGTCATCATCTTCATCAACAGAAAGAGCGGTGCACTCTCCGACTTGCTTGAAGAGATTAATTACGTCTCTAATTCCTGCATCAGATTCAAAAGAAGTACTGTCAGCCACGAGTTTTCTTCACCACCTTCCGATCACGAGTGATAATAGTTACCTGCTTAACTCGAGTATACCGTGCCATCGCTCTATCTACCTGGAGAATTGCTTCGTCGACTGGAATGCTAGACCGATGGAGGTCAATAATTAGAGTCGCACTTTGTTTACTGCCGTTTCTCACCAATTGATAGATGGTTTCTTTACCACTTCCTTGTGGAGCTTTTATCTCTACCTTGATGCCGTCGATTATGCAGTCTGCAGTTTTACTAGTATTACTTCGCGGAATTAGCTCAACAACATGGCCCTGAGATACCAAAAAATTGTATGTTTTCGTCTCATGAGCAGCAGGCTTAACTCCGTTAAGACTTAACTTTCCCTGTCTTTGCGTTTCACTGGTTGCCCTCAACTTGACTTTCCCTGAGTGCACCGCCTTTTGCCACCGATTCCACTGATTATCGACAGGCCGCCCGTCCTCCCATGTTGCCTCCCGCCAGGCTGCTTGCAACCGATGAAACTCCTGCTCCCCTTCCCACGGCTGCCCCTCAATAACAAGAACCGCACGACAGTCACACCCATCGTGATACCGACGCCCATCAGCCCGGCGCGTGGCGGTGTCTTCGGAGTAGACGGGGCCGCGTGAGGCGAGCATGGCGCAGAAGGCGCAGGATTCTTGTCCTGTGAGTACTCGGGCGTAGCCGATTCGGCGTCCGATTGGGCGTTTGGTTGTTGCGTTGCGGACTCTTCCGAGCCGTGCGGTGTCTTCGACTGCTTTTCGGCCGGCGTTGAGTGTGTGGCGCATGAGGGTGCGGGTCAGGCGTGCGCTCATTTGCTCGATGACTCGCGGGTGATTGGGGAATGCAAAGGCCGGTACGGATTTCTTGATGAGTTCCTTGGTCTCATCGTCAACGAGCTCGAGGATGATGTTTGATGGTTTCTCGCCGAATCCTGCTGCTCTAGCCAATGCGTCGTAGGTGGCGTGGGGGCCGTAGCCTTGGATTCGTGCCGGGGCTACTTCTAAACCGAGCTGCGCCATGTCGCGCCCCATTTGCTCGACGTAGGCACGGTAAGCCTCCTGCCGATACTTTACGACGATGGGGTGCAATTCGACGGCGATGTCATAAACCGCGTCGGTATCCATGGGCACACCGAACTCATCAATCTTCGCTGCAACGTCGCGTTCTAGTCGGCGTTGGATATCACGGAGTTTCGCGTCCTGCGTTGGCATGTGCCTTCACCTCCTCGCATGTCGATTGTTGTGATGCCGTTATGGTTCGGTTTGCGGTTCCTGACCACCGTCCGGCTGGTCAACGTCGAACAATCCGCTTCCGCGG
Source organism: Corynebacterium sp. HMSC14H10 (assembly GCF_001807105.1). Taxonomy (NCBI): domain Bacteria; kingdom Bacillati; phylum Actinomycetota; class Actinomycetes; order Mycobacteriales; family Corynebacteriaceae; genus Corynebacterium; species Corynebacterium sp. HMSC14H10. Next base: position 175,615 of record NZ_KV787410.1, read on the forward strand.
CCTGCTTGTGCTTCCCTAGCCCGCTTGACGCGCTCATGCGTCCAACCAGGGATATCCGACCACAGCTCGTCTGGTGGTACACCAAGCATGGTGGCGAGTTTGCCGAGCCCATCAACCGTCTGGGCGAACGAGCGAGCCGATGTTTCCGCCCACTTGACCTCAGAGGCGAAGTCACCGGCTTCTTCTTCATCGCCAGCAATATGCGCACACAGGCGCAGCATCTGCTCATGCGACTCACCCAGCGAGGTTTGAATCTCAGAAGCCTTACGATCCTTAGACGTCTCCAACGCCGCCAGACCGTCAGCAGAAATATTGGAAATCGCATTCGCACCAAGTGACTGTGCGGGAACCTGGGCAACTGCAGCGAAGTCGCGCACACTCGATTCACGCGCCTTGATGTACTGCGTCAGGTCCGTCTCATCGAACTGGCCGACCTTCACATCCTTGTTCGCAAACGTCCACGTGTCACTGATGGCCTGCCGCATCGCCTCATACTCCGACTTCGGAGCCCAACCGGTGACATAACGCTGCTTAAACGCCGCCCAATACTGCGCGACACCCTGCTCATAGTTAGTGCGGTCAATCCTGGCCGACAACGCGAGCAGGTGCTCAATGATGCCGTTGGTTTCTTCGCCGGCAGCCATCATGCGGTCCTGATACCGGACAATGGGCGTCACACCAACGTTGTGCTCCCGATATTCGATAAACGGCAAGTTCTCCGGCGACATGTAATAGCGCTGCTGCCACGCCAACGGCTCATCCGGGGCATTTTCGACTCCGAAGAAGTAAACACGCTCTTCGTCGTAGAGGCACAGGTGGCCGTTGTCGATGACCATGGCGATTATCGGGAATTCCGTCTGCGTTGCCGCCCCGGTATCCGGCCACGTCATGTCCTCCCCGTAGCGGGCAACCAGCCGGCGGGGTGAATGCACGCCGATACGCGCCCCGTTGAGCGTTGACGGCAGCACCGACGCATACGCGGTGCCGTATTGCAGCGCCGCGCGGTGCAGACCGGTTTGGCGCGCATCCATTCGGTTGGTCTGCCAGTGGTGCCACGACCTGGCTTGCACCGAGCCTTCGGAGAAATAGTTCTCTACCTTGAGTGACTGCCCATAGGTGTCCAGCACAAGCCCTAGAAACGGGGTCTGAGACATCTTCGCGATCTGCAAGTGCCGGTGGTAGTTCTTCCCCTGCGTCACATCCATACGGCGCGCCGCCTCTGTGTCTGACCACGGCTGTACCGCACGGTTAATTTCATCGAAATGGTGTCGTTGCACCGAGTGGTCCTGCAAAAGAGCACGGATTGCGTCACGTGCCTGAGACTCATTCATAACGTGCCCTCCTAGTAGAAAAATGCCGTGTCATCGACCGGCTCTGCCTTAAGTGATGGGTCGGATTTGACCATGCGGTAGACCATGCGAGCGCCAATCATGCAGACTGCCGCGTCAATCTTCTTCTGCGATGCCCGAGACTCCTTCCGCACCGTCTCGCCATAACGCCCGAGGTGCCGCTGAGCGTTGCGCACATGCTCACTCAACAGCGGGTTTCCGTCATGGGTAAACGCATGCTGCACAATCTCGGCTGCGGCAAGCTCACACGCCTGCGTGAACGGAAAGTCCTTGCTGCGCATATCCCAGGCAATCGGCTCGGGGTTGCGCGCCCCAGGTGTTGCCCACAGGCGCAGCTGGTCGCCGTAGCGCTCCGGCCAATCCACCTTGACAAAGCTCTCCCACTCACGGACATCAGCGAAAAACGCCAGCACCTCGAAGCGGTCAAACGCCCGCTGCACACCCGCCTCCACCGCCTCAACGTCAACGACGCCGTCCGGCGGCGGCGCCCACACGCCAGCGGTGAAAACATGTCCATCGTCCATGCAGCAGCCAATCAGCGCGGTGTGGTCATTCGACAAGGAACCATCGAAGAACAGCACAACCTGCTCACCATCGACGAGTTCACGGTCAGGCCTGGACATCTGCGCCCAGTCCTGCGGATCACACCACGAGTCCAGCGATGCAGTCGGCCAGTTCAAATACTTCCGCTTCGAATCATCAGGCCGCGCTTTCGGGTGCCAAATACGCGCCACAATCGCGTCCAGGTCAGCCCACGGGCAATCCTCATACACAAAAGCCAGCCCGGCGCGCAGGCTGGCTTCATCAGCGAGGTCGGTGTCTGGTGGGGCTTGGCGTGCGTCGTAGAGGATTTTGCGGTCGGATTTGGTGCGTCCGTCTTCTTGTAGCGTCCAGGCTTCGAATGTTTCTTCTCCGGCTGAGCCGGTGCCTGGTTTCCAGGCGTTGAGGGTCTCCAACATGCGGGAGCCGGACTTGGCGAGGTTATCCAGCAGCGTGCGGTGTAGCTCATTGCCGCCGTTGGAGTTGGTCCAGTGTTCGAGCTCGTCGCCGATGATGAACGTCGCTTCTGCGCCTTCAGCGGACGCTGCCGACGACGTGATGACTTCCAGTTTTCCTGCGGGTTCGACATTGATTTGTGTTTTTCCCGCATCGATTTGGTAGTCGCGGTTGAGCTGGGGTGCGGCGCGCTTTGCGACCATGGCTCGAACCATACGCATAGTGTTCTCGGTCTGGTCCTGGGAAACCGCCGCGATCTGCACAAGCGGCATGGGCTGCTGCTTGCCGACACAGCCGCCGAGAACGTTGTCGTCGAAATGGTCCAGCCGGACTGGCGCAAGCAACTCAATCAGCGCCATGACGGCTGCGAATGGTGACTTACCTGAGCCCTTGGCCAGCCGACGGGCTGCGTGGTAGTAGACGAACCGGCCTTCATCATCGACCGCGTAGAACCAGAGGATGAAGCGGGCTTGCTCGCGGGTGAATTGCCATCGTTGCCCGGCGCGGATGCCGTTGGGGTGGCGTAGGTATTTGGCTGCCCATGCGAGGGCGTTCCATCCGAGGGTGCGGGTGGGGATTCCTTCTGGGAGGGTTATAATCCTGTCGGCGGCGGCGACCATGTAGGTATCACCGCCTTTTCTTTATCCGGTTAGGTCGTTTTTGTATTTTTCCATCAGCAGGATTGCTGCTTGGGTGTTGTCGTCGATGTTCTTGGTCGCATCGGCGCGTTGCAGTTCGATGCGCAGTCGGCGGCGCGCTCCCTCTGTTGTTAGAAGGGAGTCCATCATGGAGTTGATCTGAGCAATGATTGCGGCGCGCACTGGCTCTGGTCTTTGCATCTCGTCGGACAGAATTGTGGCGCATAGGTGCGCTGCTGCCCAGTCGGATGGTTCGAAGAACACCGATTGGCCGGAATGCTTCAGGCTCCTGTACCAGCGTTTGGCGCTGATGTGCCAGCTGCGGTCTTCCGCTGGTGGCTTCACCGTTTCTGCACCGGCCACTTTCAGCGTTGCTGGGCCTTGCGGTTTATTGCGGCGTCGGCGCTGGTCTGACCGTTTGGGTACTGGGCCCGGCATGGCCTACCTCCTCCCTGTTGTTTGTCTAGGAAGCTTTCCTGTCTGATTCATGTCCTCGATGTCCGCGACTGTCTTCGTTAATGCAACCAGTTCGCCTGCGGACCACACGGTGGCGGTAGTGCGTATGAACCGTTCGGCGGAGTAGACCTCTACTCGTCCGTAATTGCGACCTTTGCTTTCCGGTAGGAGCCCGAAGATGTGGAGTCCTTTGCCGGAGACTGAGCGCTCAATGAATGCGCCCGGCGCAGCGTCGACAATCCGACGTGCCCATTGTTGGAGTTGCCCGTTGCTGAAGCAGTTGTCCAGGTCGATGCATGCGAATCCGCCGCCGAGCATGAAACCGTGCGGCTTCTTTTTGACGTCGCGGAACTGCGTCCATGTTTCTGGCTTGGTTGACGATGCTGGCTTGCCGTTGGTCTGCATGGGGCGCTTGCCGTCGGCGGCAACCCAGCGTCGTGCGTTGGTCATTTCCTTCGGGTAGCGGTTGCGCTGGCGGGCACGGTACGCCTTTTGTCGACACGCATTCGAGCAGTACGTCCGAATGCGGCCGGGTGCCTGCAACGGAAGCGTTGCACCACAGACTTCGCAACCTTTGTTCATACTTCGATTTTATCAGAAAACGTTACGTTTCACTGCTGTGACCTGGCCTTATGTTCGCCAATTAAAGACGGTCGCACAGGCCACGAAATAAGGCATCGAAGTTAGCGCTGCGCCAGTTTTAAACCCGCAGGTCAGCAAAGCGCGCCAGCGTTCAATCTAGCCCGTTTTCCTATCTGACCAGCGCAAATGATGGAACCCGTACACAAATTTAAAGGCAATGCCCTCCGCCCTGGCCAGACCCTAGAAACGAGGGCCCTCCCCCACCCCTCACAGTAGACCTGGGTGAGGCTTTACCCATACGGGCTGGCGGCGTCGCTGCCGGGCGCGGGTGGCTTCCCCTGCGGTCTTTTTCCTGTGGCACGACGAGCAGATAGCCCGGAGGTTTTCTAACTCATCATTGCCACCTTCGAAGACCGGCACCACATGATCCACTTCGTTGGCAATAAGTGCGCAGCCACGCAGCCGCGCTTGACATTCGAAGTGATCGCGCACCATGACCTGCTCAGCTAACGCTTTCGGTACGCCCCGGGATCTGGGACCCCGGGAGTTCGACTTCCACCCTGACATACCTGACACCTCCTGGAAGCAAGTGCCAGCTGGGGGCTACCGACTGACCTCTAGGAATTACTGGAGGGGTGTTGCTGTCCAGGTGGGACTCTGTGGTTTCCTGCCGTGACCCATCGCTGCCATTAGCGGAACTCGTGTAAGGCAATTGCGAATGTGCTGACATAAAGCAAAAGCTCTCAAACCATCATTTCAATTCAACGGTTTAAGAGCATGCGCTTCAGTCAAGCGTAGCTTAGCACACGGACTGTAAACCGCAGGTCACGAAGTTCTACCCTGTCGACCGCGTGTCGTCGCCACACTGATGTGCTGCGACTGCGCGCATGCAGTCTGCGATGTCGAAGAGTTCCACGCCTTCAGCGTTCAGCGTCGTTGGAATCTCGCCTTGCTTCGCCCACTTCCTCAACGACGTATGACTGACACGCACACCAAGCACCGCAAGAGCATCGGCAACCTGACGCGCAGAACCCTGCTGCGGAACCTCCCGCCGCGCCACCGGCTCAGGTGGACTCACCCTATCGCCTATCACCCGCCGATGATGCTCAACCTCAACGAGCACGCCATCAGCCCACGAGCGCTCCGCGACATCATGCACACGATCATGAAGCCAACGAGCCACGTACTCAAGGCGCCGGCTGGTTGGCGGCCGGCACTGCACCTCGTAGGCCAGCGCCTGCGCCCAGTCCCACAGGCACAACTCCGCCGCGTGCTCCACATCCAGCAGATACACCGGTAGTGGCGGGCGGGACTCCCGGGTACTCGGGGGCCGTCCCCCATTGACCCCGGAGGCAGGCGGAGAGGGGACCATCATCTCAGCGAGGGCGGGGGCCATAGATTCAATCGCGGACAATGCACGACCAAGCTGCTCAACCTGGTCCGGCGACAACGGTGGCATAAGGCTCCAATCAACAAGCCACAACAAAAAGAACTAGAGAACCAACAAAGGTAAGGGGGGTGGAAAGAAAGAGAGGGGAGGGATATTTAAAAGCCCTCCCGACCCGACCCGACCCGTCCCGACCCGACCCGTCCCGACCCGGTGCCAGCCCGACAACTACTCCCCTTGTCGAACGGTTTTTTCGTCGACGGGAAAGTTTTTGGGTACGACAAAGGCCGCGTCGTCAAAAGCGCGTAGGCTCTCTTGGACGCACCGCATGCTCGTTTGTTTTTCGCCCCTCCTATCGCGGGGCGTGTACTCGAAAACTAGTTGCGGCGGCGTCGGCGACGGCGACGTGCGAAAGGCTCCGCTCCTTTGGCGGGACCGGCATCGCGCACGTGCGATGCCTTACGGCCCTGCGGCGCACCGCCCGCATGGTGTGCGGGGAGTGCCGGAAGCGACTGGACAACATTGACTTGAATAGTCTCGGCTGGCTGCCGAGAACTCCCTTTGGCGGCTCTACCCTCAGACTCAACCTGGCCATGGGAATCAGTATTGGGGAACTGCGGCTTGCCGGGCTCCTGGCTTGGGCCCGCGGCCGGGGACGTAGCGCGTACCGTTTTTTCTTCCTGAGAAGGGGTCACTTCCCGACTGGCTGCCGGGTTGTCCTGGGCCTCAACCTCGTCCGCGATAAGCGGATTCGGGAGTCCCTCCTTCTTGCACCAGCGCGCAACGAATCCCTCCCAGCGGGAGAGCTTCTTGCGCAGCTCCGGGCCATACATTGGAGACTCTGGTGGGTCGAGGAGCGGAAGTTCCTCCTCGGCGCGTTCGCCTAATTCATGCCGCAGCTGATTACAGCCACGGCATGCCGTCACATAATTGTCTGGGGTCGTCGGCGCATCGATGTCACGGTGGTCGTACTCACGGCCACGATCGGACTTCTTATCGCCCCAGACCACTTCATCACCGCAGTACCGGCACTGGTCTCCATCACGGAGCATGACCGGCACCTGCAACCCAGCACGGTTTTGATCGTTGCGGCGTTTCGTTGCCTTCGACTTCGCATCGGAGCGGATGACATGAACAAACGATTCACGCTCAACGAGCATGAATTGCCGCTCACCTTCAGACTCCACCTCGGTGATAATCCCGATAGTGATCAGATCCTGAAGTACAGGCTCCACCCGGCTAATGCCGATATGCCGGACGGCTGCACCATAGGTGATTTTGTAATCCGTCCACTGCTGCGCAGAATGCGTAAACAACGCTGACGCCGCGCCTTTGAGTTCACTGACCAGACGGTCATCGCCACGTTCGGCTGCCAGCTCGTAGGCTCGCATCCACTCCGGGGCCTCGTTGAAAGTATCGCTGACCCTTACCCATGCCATGGTGCATCACTCCCGGACCGGGGCTGCCCAGCAGAAATATGGGAAGCGGTAACAATCATTCTTCGAACTCCAAATCAAAAACCGGCGCGGTAACAAAATGAACCAACACAACTGCTTACGGATCTCTACAACAAGGCACTGGTAGCGCCACGGCTAATCCTCGCTTTCCTCGTGATAACCGGCTTGGTCATCACCTTCATCAGACGGATAAGGCCACATGGTGTTCGCAGAAACAGTGCGGGACAGCACCCGGTACCGCACAGGCAAGCCATATGTGCGGGCCCGCAGACTGCACGCCTGGTGCACATCTTGTGCCTGTTCTGCGCTCATCCATGTCACCCCAGCGACGCGCAATGAATTCCATGTGTATCCGCCATCTGTTGACGCCACCACACAGAACTGCCTGACGGCCTTGTTATTGCTTACGCCGCTGTCACCCATCAAGAAACCTTCCCCGTTACTGCCGGCCGTTGCGCCCACTGACATGCAGACAGCAACTGCGCTGCCGTCCGACGAGCCTCGTCGACTGAGGCGAACTCAATGTCCCCCAGGCGAACCTGGGGGCTACCACAGGCGGACATACTCCGAGATGCTTCAACATCGCCGAACTGTGCGATATCACGGCCGTAACGCCCAACATTCCATGAGTAGCAATGCTCAATGAACAGCTTGTCCGGCCGCACGAGCTGGACCTCCACCTCGCGGGCGTACTCGTTCGCAGTCCTAACAGCGTCTTCCCACGAGCCACACCACGCGATGCCACCGGTATCGTCCTCAACAACCCACGGCAAAAAGCTACTTCCCGTCTTCTTCACCTGGAGCGTCATGACTACGACAGTCCTCCCAACGGCCGCGCGACAACAACACGTCGCGCAACAGGCGACCCGGTGTTCTGCTGCTCGTCGACGCCGTCCAACTTCTCCTCGTCACCGTCCGCAGGATTCGACCCGTCCGGATTACAGACCCACACGACCGCGAGCTGCGGAGCCGTGGCCACAAACTTCGCTTCGGCCGTCGAAGGGAAGCGAGTCACCACAGCCCCAATAGCCCGCGCTGCCTTCTGCAACGCGACTTCCTGCGCCGGTGTCGCACGAGTAAGGACGCCGGACTGCGAGACCATGGCGGAACTCCGCTCCTTCGCGTGCACTTCCTGCAGCACCTCGGAGACATGCTTCGCGACTCCTTCAAGCGGCTGCCTCGGCGACTGCACCGGGCGACGCGTCTTATGCGGTTCAAATGGCAAACCGTAAACAAGCGCTATCTCAATGAAGTCCGCCGAAGCGGCAACCTCGACCTCAACCGGCCCAGCGTTCGTTACCTTCTGAATCGCAACTTCGGCTAACTCCTTCGCGACTCGAGGCGCGACATCCACCGAACCGGAGGCGATCACGTCGACACCGGGCACTTCCGCGGCGCCCATCATCATCGGGTTGGCCGCAGAGACAGTGACCGTCGAATCCTCGCGAACATCAATGCGAATCGAATCGAACTGCGCCGCGGTATCGCCCGGCACTGCGATTGGGTGGACTGCCTTCAACGCGTTCGAGAACTCTACGGCTGGCGCCACGAACCGGAAGTGCCGACGCTGCTGTGCTTTCGGCGTCGCATCAACGACGTCTACATCATCTGCTGCTGTCGTCATTTCTTGGAATCTCCTGTCCATCAATGGTTAATTGCCCTGGAATCTCAGTGCGGGTGGGGCGCTTGCGAGGGCCAAGGAATCGGTAGATCTGAATTTGGCGTCGCGTTTGTTGCTGCTCCCACCAACGCTGCGCAGCTGATTCATCTGATGTCATCTAGCTGCCGCTTTATAGTTTTTCGTCATCTCATTGAGCCGCTTGCGTTCACGCGCAGCACGCCGCTGTTGCATGCGTTGTTTCTCCCGCTCAGGCATGCCCGCTCGCCGTTTGCCATGAGCACCGGCGCATACATGCCGCTGGAACAGCAAATACCCCTGAGACCGTTTCCGCAGAGCTTCTTCCGCGCTGAGGAACACGGCAGCACCATGTACGATCTGCACGGTCCCATCTGGGTCAGACGATGCATCAAGGGCAAGCCGATGCCCCAATGGTGTGCACGCCCACCGGATAGGGAAACCGCAATACCTACAAACCTTTTGGCGTGGCATTTTTCCTCCTTATGTTTGACTGCTATCGGCTGCTTAGTGTTTTTCGCCGCGGTGGACTATCCGCAACACGTGGGCTTCGACCTTCATCTGGAAAATCAGCCATCGTCGGCGCATCATGCTGATTTCAGCCCCTCCATACGCTGCTTGACGACGGGAACTGCAGCCCACGCTTTCTGCGCCGACAGGCCATCCCTTTTCCGGCACCATGCAATCGCTTCCCGAAGGGTGGCCCCTAATGACGTGAAGTGCAGGAGATCTAGCGCGGTAGCTTCCGCATCGGAGAGCTCAAACTCAACCTGCGCCATCGCATTAACATCAGCCATAGCGACGGATGAAGTACCGGAGATGATTGCTTCCACTGCGTGACAGCCCACCTGAGCTGACTCAGCGATATGTTCTACTGACATTCCCAGTTCGATGAGCTCGAGAACATGTCCCCGAGCATCAAGCCGGCACACCTCATAATCGCCGGGCGGAACTTCCTCAATGCCCACCGCGGTCTTCAAAGCGTCTTGCAGCGAATTGCAGATCACGGCCGGCGGAATCCCTGCCATTGCTACCTGCCAGCGACCGTCTGAGATTCGGCGGGCGCACCGTGGCTTATCTTTCTGGTTCACCTTGCACCTCACTTGCGATGTGCTCGATGAACTCCTCAAGCTGGCGCATAACGCGCTTGTCATCCTTATTGAAAGTGACCAGGTTCTCCAAGGCCCCTCTGGTGATGAACTGCTGCCCATCCCCATGCCGACCTAACCGCCGAGGCAGCGTTGCCGGAAACCTCAGACTACGAGGCATCTCTGACATCACATCACCGAACGACACCTCGAAATCGATCGTGGCCGGCTTCCTACCGCCTCGGGGCACGGGAACTACTACGAGCACCCACCGATTCTTCGGTGAGCGAACCCTACGAAGCTGTTTCATGTCATGCCTCCGGCCAATACCGGGTCGCAGAGACACCACTGTTGTTCTTTTTCATCTGAAGAACACGCTCAATGTTTTTGACAGACTTTGAAATAAAGACCGCCGTGCACAACCAGAAAATTGTTGTGATTGTCCAAATGATTGGCACAAAATTGAAATTGTCGTAGCCGGTAATGATGACCATTACAAAAGAGGATGCGGCAAGAATCAGCGACATTGCCCATTGCAATTTGTTCCTGGTGTTGACGTGGTCCAGCAAATCGTAGGCGTCACGCCACATTGAGCGGCTGAACTTAACGTTTGGATTACTCATTTATGCTGCTCCCCTTGGTGCTTCTGGAAGCCCCTCGCGCTCAATGCGATGAACCTCGGTGACATGGATGAGGTACGGGCGTCGTGATCCTGGTCGACGGCGAGGACCCACGTACTGCAAACGACCTGCGTTTAAGAGCGCGTAGATATAGTTCACGTGTACTCGGAAATGCTTGGCGACTTCCTTGGGTGTCCACATCACTTGGTCTTGCGTTGGCATGGTGACCTCGTTCCTTGCGGTATGCTTCATGGCAGTGTTCCTTTCAACACTTTCGGCCTGTCCCTGGTGCTAGCGGGGGCGGGCCCTTTTATTTGGTTTGTGAGGCGCGCAGCCAAACCGCCGTGCGAAAGGCCCACGGCATTGTGGCTGGCTTGCGACGACCGATTCTCATATCGCCTACGCGCCAGTGCCCGGCAGAGGAATCGAACCTCTGAGTAACCATTCGGGCTGTTCTTATTTCGCCAATTTGCTGTAGTCCGACCAACGGACTCGTCTGGCTGTATATGGATGTGTAAGCGGAGTGCGACACCTATCTGCGAGCACCAACACTTCGGCAACAGTGCCGACTGCCCGGTAAGGAATCGACACTGACGTGTCGTTGTCCGTATTGGTGATTGTGATTTCGCTTTCGGTGGCGTCGATTCTCGTGCTCCCGATTGCTGCTTTTAATTCCACGTGTGCTCCCCTTTACTGCCCTGGTTTTATTGACACAGTTGGATTAGTGTCAGCCGTTACGATTTGTCCATGAGTGAAAACGAATTCCGGCGCCTCGTAGCTCGAGTAGAGCGAGCGGCTTCGCACCGCCACGAGCTGTGGAGTCTTGGTGCCGAACATCTGAAGGCGAATCCGATTGAGCGCCGGGTTGTAGGCGACGGCGATATCCGTTCCTTTCGCCTCCATGCGACCGCACCTGTGCCAACCGAGCTGTCCCTCATCTTCGGAGAGTGGCTGTACCAACTTCGTGCCGCTCTCGATGGGCTGATGTACGAAATCGTTGTCCGAGAAACCAAGTTGGACCCTCCGCCAAATGCCGGCCGGATTTCCTACCCGTTGTGCAGATCTGCTGACGCTTTCGCTTCGTGCAATACCTATGGGGTTTCCGATAGGATTCGCCGAGCCATTGAACGCACGCAGCCCTATCACGCCACCGGAGGATTCAGCGGAAGTGCGCTGTGGTGGATTCATGATCTCGCTCGAATTGACCGCCATCGACGTGGGCATTGCCTCGTGTGGCGCATTATCGAGCTGCAGGTCAATTCCAACAGCCCGGCCATCGACGCCTCGCGCTGTGGTGTATGCAATCAGTTCGAGGCTTTCATCCGGGGTGATGAGGAGTTGGAAGCCGCGTGGATCGCGCTCCGCCGCGGCGTCGAACTCAACTCGAATGACGGAGTAGATATCACTTGGCGTCTCCAATTCGATGTAGCCGACTGGGTCCAGCGCATTCCCTTCAGCTATGGCGTTTGGAGCCTCGATGACCGAATGGCCAACGCAGAAATGTATCTCAGTAAGACCATCGAGTTGTTCGAGCAACTCTTCATTGTTGATGACTAGGTACTGGCTTAGGCCACTGTCATGGAGTCTGGTCAACATTCGTTGACGCAGTTGGCCTCTAGCGTTGGCTAAATCCATGTACTTCATCGCTGCTTCCTCCTTTCTCTTGCCGACGGTTGCCCTGCCCAGCGCCTTCCCCAGTGCTGGGCGGATTGATTCGTTAGTCAGCCAGCCAGCTAGGGCACGAGTTGCGTTAGGTCTTCGGCGACGCGTTGCGCCTCCTCGATAGAGATATCGATTACGTTCGCTCCATGAGGTAGGTGCATCGCTACTCGGAGATCATCGCGGGTGTCGTAGCGGTAAATCCTCACTCCGCTGATTGGGCTCTTCATTTGGGCATCTGTTTGCGTAGTCATGTCGGTATATTCCTTCTTTGTGATAAGGAGGTGAATAATGGACGATTTCGAAGCTCTTAAAGAGCAAGCGCGGCGCTCATACCGTGAATGCTGCGAAAACACTGACCTATGCAAGCGCTCAGTACTTGCTACACGTCACTCTGCGGACCAAGCGCAAGGCGCGAAAGCTCATATCGAGGAGCTACTCACACAAGCGCCTGAAGCTGAATTGCCAGCCGTCAGAAAGGCGTATGCCGCTACCGTGAGATCCTGTGAATCCGCAGAACGCTCATATCTGGATGCGGTGAGTGCATATGAAGCTGCGGTAGCTAGTCGCGACGAGGCGAGAGCTGTTTTTATGAAAACTTTCGGTGAAGAGCCCTAGCTACATCGATTGCTTTCCTGCTGTGGCCGTGGGCGCGTTCTGCAGAATTATGTGCTGCATCAGCGGCATTTTTTGCGACTGCAGCCCACTTTGTTGCCGCGGCGATAGTTTTTGATGACTCCCCTGGTGCTGCAACATCAGGGGTTTCATTTTCCGAATTTGCCATGTTTGCTTCCTCCTTTCGCTTGTAGATGTTGTTTCCGGATAGCTCCCCTGCCCAGTGGTTTCTGAGAGCTCAACTAGTGTTGATGTATGGATTTCGGAACAGTCTCGTCATGGGTAGCAGCCGGCATCTCTTTCGCTTCCGTAGGCGGTGCTGCTCTTTGGTCTTGGTGGAATCGCCCCTTGGTTGACTGGTCATTTACCGGGGAACTCTCCAATCCATCGAGAGACGAGAAACGGCTCATTATTTACGGGTCTTGCGGAAACTTCGGCGACGGCAATGCTCACCGCGTGAGCGTGTGGATTCACCGAGATGCCGAGTACCGCGAGCAAAAAATCGCAACTTCTCCTTTGCTGCGTCCAGGAGACTCTCTGGAATTCGAAACATCATTGCGCTTCGAGGACGTTTGCAATGCAGTCGTCTTCGTGCAGTGGACTCCGGCACCAATTCGTCGCCGCACTGAGCGCAAATCTGCGAGATTCCGTGTTGCTTCCGAATTCGAGCCAACTCCCTTCGTCGATTCGCTTCTCCGGAAACACCAATCCAGCCAGGATTAAATCTGCATCCGTACTGGCACTCGCCTCCCTTGTTCGACAAGTCGTCCACACGATTGCTGGATTGGAGCGACGTATCGCACGGCTTGAACGGCAGGTCGGCGAACATCCTGTCGACTAGATCGCTGTCCCATCGCGTCGACTGTGGTACTCGCAGCATTCGCGCGGTGGGACATTCCTGTGTGTTCTCGCACATCTCTATTTCCTCCTTTCGCTTGTCGACGGTTGTTGCCCGGCACCTTCCCCAGTGCCCGGCGTTTAAACTTTCTAGATAGGCACTAGTTAGGAGCTGTCATGGGTTTCTTGTCCTTCTCCCCGTTTGTCCCGTTCCGTTTGTCTGTCAAAGACTCGATTCTTGGCAGCGTCTTCAAGGCACTGAACGATGGGCTTCACGAGGGAATGCTGGTCTCCATATGCGCACCGGACATTGATGACGGGAGTTATCTCGAAATCGATGTGGCTAACTTCGTCCCCGGAGTCGTCACTAAGAGCGGTGAGCACATCACCAAGGATTCGCACGTAATGTTCGCGAAGCCGCATTTCGGTGGGGCCGAGATCCCGGCTGATGAAGTCCTTGTCGAGCAGCTTCTTCATGTCATGGATGAAACTGACGGCTGCATCGTGTTCGATGTCAATGACGAACTTGTGCTTGAGCCTGATGTGGCAAAACACATCCGTCTCAACGCTCGTAGGGTCAATCCCTTTGACGGCATCATCTTCCCTTTTCCAGGCCATGATTAGCTCCTCCTTTCGCTTGTTGACGGTTGTTGCCCGGCACCTTCCCCAGTGCCCGGCGTTTATCCAGTTGGATATGATTTCCGCTTAGGGGACGCTTCCCCGGATGGGAGGTGATTAGGATGTCTTTTTCGCAAATCTCTGACGAAGATTTCGCGGAGGCTATCGGCAGTTTCAACGACGACAACATGGCGACTCTGACTGTTGGGCCTGTCACATACACCGCCCCTTGCGCATTTATCGAGTACCAGGTCGCGTTGATTAACGCGGCGCTGTTGTCTGATGCAGGTTTTGAGTTCATGGAGTTTGGAACTCACGAGAGCGGGACAACGACCGTTCTTGTGAGCTCGTCTACTCCAGTGAATGCGAAGTGGCCTGAAGGCTATTCTCCGTTTGAGAAGCCGAATAAGTTGCTTGACTCGGTCGCTCATACTGACCTCCTTTAGCGTGTGGTCTCCCCGCCTTCTTTTTCTTGCCAGTTGAAGATGGCGGGTTTTCTTTTTGCCCGGCGCGGTTGGTCTTGCTGCCTTGCTGGTTAAGCGGCTTGGTATTCGGTGCTGTAGGTGATGCGGCGGCGGTGGGATGGGTCCTTGTAGTCGATGTCCGGGTAGACGGTTTGGTCTGGCCGGGGTCGCATAATTGCGATTTGTGGGACTGCGAGGATTTCCGCGGCACGCGCTAGAAGCACGTTTGTGAGCTTCTTCCGCCCCGCTTCGATGTTGCGCAAGTACGGTGTTGACACGCCTAGTTCCCTCGAAAAATCCGCCTGGCGCAATCCTCGGAGTTCACGGAAGCTCGCTAAAGCAGCGCCAACCTGTACCCAGTCCCGCTGTGCTACTGGTGCATTTGCATTTCCCAATTTGCTCACCTCCTAATTCCTCTTGGTTCCTATCCTCGATTCTTACCGTACAGGAATCTGTAGGAATTTAACAATGAACAAACCAGGAATCGGAGGGGAATCTTGATGAATATGCACTTCAAATCGGAACAACACTACTGGAATTACCAGTTTGATTTTCCTGCCACCCAGGGGAAACAGTCGCCATATTCCAGGTTTTGATTCCTCAAAGTTCCTGCCACAATGGGGGTA
Organism: Corynebacterium sp. HMSC14H10; assembly: GCF_001807105.1. Classification (NCBI taxonomy): domain Bacteria; kingdom Bacillati; phylum Actinomycetota; class Actinomycetes; order Mycobacteriales; family Corynebacteriaceae; genus Corynebacterium; species Corynebacterium sp. HMSC14H10. Next base: position 190,643 of record NZ_KV787410.1, read on the forward strand.
TGAAACTCCTCGGCAATGCAATGAAACAGCGACGTCTGGCACTCAACCTGACGCAGTCAGACGTGGCAGAGCTCGCCGGGGTAACGGTTCGAACAGTCGGCAAGCTTGAGCGCTCGGAAGCAACCAAAGTCAAAGCCTTGACTGCGGCCGGGATCGAACGCGCTCTGCAATGGGCGCCCGGTAGCCTCGACGCAATCCACAATGGCGGCGAGCCAACGGAGTTACAACAGCCACCTGAGACGCCACCCGTCGTTAAGCAACCACTACCCCAGCCCGGCGCGGGTAGTGGTGATGATTTAGGTGAGTTGCGTGAGTCGATTCGTCATTTGGATTCGTTGCCGGTGTATGCACAGCGGGTTGTTTTAGATCAGGCGGTTGATGAGTTGCCACGTGCGGTTGATGCTTTGGATAGCGGGCGGCGTGGTCGGCTGGTGCGGTTTGCGTTTGGACTGTGGGACGAGATGGAGGATGTGGCGTCTTCTGCTCTGCGTTTGGCGGTGACGCTCGGTGACGGTTCGCGTGTGTGGGAATTCTGTGGTGATGGGCGCTGGGTGATGATTCGAAGCCTGTATGCAGAGCCGGGACATGCTCCGTTTCCCGACAGGGCTGGCGGGCCAATGCCTAGCACGATGATTGAAGAGCGCTTTGGCACACTGCAGGAGCTGCCCACTTCGGTCGTGGAGCATATCGAGCGGGAATGTGTCGGCCGGCGGGTGGATGCTGCCGAGATTCTCGACATGTTTTTCAGCAGCGGGGCGCTATCGAATCAACGAGACGATACAGGACAGTCACCAGATGCGGATGCCGCAGGCGAGGCGGGTGATTCGGCGGCGTCACCTGACGCTGATTCCGGGTATGGGATAGGCGGGGCAAATCCCAGCATCAGGGGTGCATAATGGCTGGGGTAGATTTCACTCTCCTAGACAGCAATCTCAGAAAGAGTCGCTTGAGCGCGAGCTTTTTCCGAGCGATTTGCGCCGATGCAGGCTTCCCTTGTGAAGAGACCTCAATCGACGAGGATATTTACGGAGTCGATGGAGCTATCAACCTCCTCGAGGCTCCTCTGCGCGTGCAATTGAAAGCAACTTCTGCAATCCAGCCGACCGATAAAGGGCTAAGATTTCACATAAAACAAGAGTGGGTTGAGAAGTGGAATCGGTCCGCACTCCCTGTCTATCTGATTGTTCTAGTGCTCGATCCAGTTGACAGCTGGGTAGAGCATCAGGCACAACAGACAGTTCTAAAAGGGAAAGCCTACTGGTATAACGTCTCAAATCTCGCAGACGGAACCAAAAGTCTTCTGATTCCAAACACGAATCGGATTCACGCGGACACTCTGAGGCAATGGGCAATCAAGGAATTGAAAGGAGGATACGGTGGATAACGACCCACTCGTCACGACCATCCATTCGCTGCTCACGCAGCACGGTTGGACAGCAGCGTCACAAGGTTCCGTGGGAGAGCTTTGGGCACCTAATGGCAATCTTGAAGAACCAATCCGTGTCGGGATTCCTTTTCAGCTCAGCGATGATCTCGTTGCGTATGAAGGCGTAGTCAAACGCATCGCATCGGCACTAGGCTCCGATTACCGCACCATTGATGCCCAGATTCAGCACTGGAACGTCGATATCACTCGTATACGTTCCCAATACATTGAATTAGACCCCGAGATTACGTTCGGCGCACCGCTGTCAGTAGTTAGCACACTTCTGTCAGGCACACGGAAAATCTTCCAGTCTGCAGCTTTCACCTCACGGAAAAGGCGAGCCAACATCGGCAGCAACCTCGACAAGGAAAGCCGCCGGAGGTTTGAAAGCATAAGAGCTGGTTACACCGAACGCGGCTCCTACATTCTCCCCGTGTACGTACCTGTCACAGAACCAATGGCACCTGAAGAAGGAATCCCAGTCCCTTCTCCCGAGCGTTCCATCACCCGAACGGTTGCAAAATCGATTGCCTTAGTCGACAAGCTCATCATCCAACCTGAGAAAGTACCCACTCCAAGTGAAGTGCGCGAGCTCATCGATGTTGGAGTTTCAAAGGAACTCCTCTCCGGTATTGAAGAGCTAGTCCATGGAACTCAGTCTGGCGATTCAGAAACAACCTTCGAATGGGCGCCTTCACACGCAGAAGTAGAACCTGCTAAAAATCTCCCTGAAAGAATCGTAGTTCCACGTGAAGCACACGAACTCCTTTCAAGAGCATCCGAATGTTTCGTTACTGAATGCCCTTCTTCCGAATTCATCGAGGGAACCATTAGAGCGCTAGCACGAGACGATGATGGCAGAAGCACGATTACGCTCAAAACGAAGCGCAACGGCCGAGATGCACATGTTGATGTGAAAATCGGAACCGTATCAGACGTGTACCTCGATGATTTGCTGAAGTGGTTCAGAGATGGAACGACGCTATCGTGCGAAGGCGTAATACAACGAATCTCTGGAACCTTGACGATGGAGGCATCAACTGGCGTTTACGCCGCCCCCAAAATCGACTACTCCTAACAGCCCATGGCACGGAGTTGATAGCAGCGACGAAGACTGGGCTGAACAACGTGTCGATGAACAGAGAGGAACGTAGGTATGGGTGACTACTTTGCCGATACACCACATGTCTACCTGCCTGCTGCTAGCCAAGAGCAGGCGAAGACACGGGGGAATAGCATGTTTTTGGACGATTTGATTACCCCAGAAGATCAGCTGGGCATCGACCTAGCCGATGCGGAAGTAGATCTCATCGAGCAACTCATCGCTATTCGCAAGCAGCGAGGCCTGTCACAAGCGCAGGTAGCCGAATCGATGGGCGTCGACAGGTCTGCTGTTACACGATTCGAGAAAGCAATCTTCGGAGCAAAGCGGCCGAATATCACCACAGTTCGCCGCTACGCGACAGCAGTTAACGCCTACATCGCCCCGCTCGTAACACAGGCAGAGAACTACAAGGGACTCCAATCGTCCCTTCGACGCAATCTCAAGCGCCTGCAAGAAACAGATAAATAGCTTGGCGATAAGTTCACACCACAGCTCGCTGAAGACAACGGCATCGACATCGACGAGCTGTGAGATTCATGAAGCAATAAGGCATCTCGGCAGTAGATGTTTCATACTTGGGAAAACTATAACCTGCTGGTGGATAATATACTTCGATTTGAAACATCGGGAGTTTATCCATGCGCCAGTTCACGTGGCTGGAGAACTAACGAACCCGTCAGAATCGCAGTCGAACGCACAGCCGAGATACCCAAAGACGCACTAGGACGACCAGAAAAATCCCAGGAGACGGAAGGTGCCACAGAAGGAAAAAGCTGATGTAATCCAGCTTTTCGATACCAAGTAGACACACCCTACATTCGCCCTACTTGCGGAACATTCAGAAACTCTGTACTTTCCGTAGTAGTGGCGGCACTGAAACACGTGTTACGCGCTAATTCCGACGGCCAGTGCTCTAAGCGCTGGCCGTTGAGTACATAAAGGCGGAAAAATGCTCATCGCATATATCGACGAATTCGGTCATCAAGGCCCATTCATCAAGCCAAACCACCCAAAGTATGGTGAACATCCCATCTTCGGCTATGCCGGCTACATCCTCCCCGCAGCCAATGTCCGGCAGTTAGGTGGCTTCTTTGAGTTCACTAAAGAAAACCTCCTATCTTGGGAGATTGAAAAAGCAGGCGTCCACCCACGGCGATGGGAAAAGAAAGGCGCAAGCCTGCTCACCACTAAAAACATTGAACTATACGGGACCGAAATCACTCCTGCCCTGAACCGCATTTACTACCAAATGCAGAAGCAAGGCGGGCACCTATTCTTTTACGGGCAGGAAAAGCCTCTCGGCCCCGTAAGTGAGACCCACGAATCGTCTCAAGAACGCGAGAATCACTGCCTATTCCAGACCATCCAGCGCCTCGGCTCATACGCTACGAGCAGAAACGAACAGTTACTCGTAATCATGGACGGCACCGATGCTCACAACAGAGAACGAGCAGTCGCTACGCTCGGCAAAGCCATTTACTCTCGATCCATCCCCGACACCAACAGCGTCATTGAAGTTCCAATCCAAGCCGACAGCAAAATGTACGGCACAGTGCAACTCGCGGACTGGACATGCGCACTCCTATCACGCCTAACCCACTACCACTTCGCTAGCCCGTCAGATTTTAGCTGGTCAGTCGACCTCGCCAACACCGTGTGGAAAAACCTTCGATTCACCAACAATTCAATTATATGGACAAACTCTGATAATCACGCCTATAAATGCTTCCCCGACAAGCTACGCAGCGCTACCCCATTTTGGCAGAAACGAAACTCGTACGAGGCAAAGCAACAGCGCAAGAAGGAACGCAACCGCCAACTGCAACAGCGAGTCCTAGATGCTGCTTCGCCCGAGTTCAAACAGAAAATTAAAGAAATACGATCAGGCAGATCAACCACGACTTCCTAAGATGGAGCACCCATGGCCACCATCTCCCCCTACACCACCAAAAAAGGCCGCCGTTGGGAAGTCCAATGGACCCGCCCCGATGGCCGACGTACCCGCAAACGTGGATTCCCCACTAAAATCGCCGCCCAAGCGTGGTTTGAGGACCAAAACACCGCACGCCGAAAAGGCTCCTGGGTAGACCCCGCTAAAGAAGACACCCGTATCGATACCCTCGGCGAACGTTGGCTCGCCATGCAAACCCACCTGAAGCCTTCCGGGTTACGCTCCATCAAAAGCGTCTGGAAAAACCACGTCAAACCCACCTGGGGAGCCCGCACCGTCGGCAGCGTCCGACGCTCCGAAATCCAAGAATGGATCTCCACCTTCCCCCTCGGCGCCACATCAGCCCGGCGCGCTCATAATGCGTTGTCTCAGGTGTTTGATTTGGCGGTTGATGATGGGTGTGTGGCGGTGAATCCGGCGAAGGGGGTGCGGTTGCCGAGGAAGCCTAAGCCGGTGAAGGTGTATTTGACGATGGAGCAGGTGCGGACTTTGGCGGAGGAGTCGAGTCAGCCGGCGATTGTGTGGTTTTTGGCGACGACGGGTGTTCGATGGTCGGAGTTGGCTGGGTTGCAGGTTGGGGATTTGAATTTGAGTGGTCGGCGTGCGTATTTGGAGCGTGCTGCGGTGACTGTTGGTGGGCGGGTTGAGATTGGTTCGTTGAAGAGTCATGAGAGTCGGAGTGTGGCTATTCCGCGGTTCGTGTGTAATTTGCTGGAGCCGATTGTGTCGGGGCGCGGTTCGGAGGAGTTTGTGTGGCCTGGGGCGGATGGTGATGCGTTGAGGTTGCCGGGGCATGGTTCGTTTTTTCATGGGGCGTTGAAGCGTGTGCGGGCGGAGGATTCGAGTTTTCCGGTGGTGACGGTGCATGGGATGCGGCATGTGGCGGCGGGTTTGTTGGTGTCGTCGGGGGCGTCGGTGAAGGTTGTGCAGCGTCAGTTGGGGCATGCGTCGGCAGCGATGACGTTGGATACTTACGCTGATTTGTTCGATGGTGATTTGGATGCGGTGGCGGATGCGATGGAGATTGCGCACTTAAATTTAGGTGAGCCAAAAGTGAGCCAAAAACGGGGTGCCGCTTAGCCCCTATACTGGTCAGCGTGTTTTTGGGGGCTTGTTTTTGTGAGTTCGAGTCTCACCGGGGGCACGATTTTAAAACCCGCCTTCACCTGACTTTTAGCCTGGTGGGGGCGGGTTTTTGGTTGCCCGCGTATTCATTATCTTTCACTCTTTTTCACGCACTTTCACGTACTTTCACGGGTATTTTGCACCAAAAATGAGCCAAAAAAGAGCCACGTATTGCCTGCTGAATCCTGCGTTAACTCCTGGGTGAATCTGTTTTTGGGCATAAGAAAACCCCGCCACTACCGATTGAGTGAACGGGGCAGTGCGGGTTAAGTGACAAAAAGTGTGTCTGAT
>NZ_KV787411.1:0-47067 GCF_001807105.1 Corynebacterium sp. HMSC14H10
AGCGGACACACTTTTTGTCACTTAACCCCCTATAGCACTTTTGGGGTGCATAAACCTAGCCACTAACTGAAGAAAGGCGCCCCCCCTGGGCGGCCCCGGTCGAACCCGGTTCCGCTCCAGGTCGGGGTCCAATCTTGACGGGGAGTGTCCTCTCGTTATTCCCGGCTGTCATCGCGGGCGAGGCTGTCCTCGTCGACGAGCCTCTCTTTGAACGCCTCGTGGCCAACGCGGTTACTAACAATTGGCGATGTACCCAGAGCAAACAGGATAATCAGGGTCAACAGAGCCAAGTCACTACTAGTAGTTGTGTGAGCTGACGCGTGCGTGGCGACGTGCAAAAGCGAACCCGACAGCGTCAGAATTAGCCCCAGCGTTTGTGGCTTGGAGGATGCGTGCATGCGACTGATGGTGTCGCGGAAGCGTATTAATCCCACGGACGCTGCAACGCACAGTAGCATTCCGGTGATAATGAGTGCGATGGCGATAATGTCTGCCACGAGAATCATTTGGGCTCTCCCTTCACTGTTTTCGGAGCTGCTGTCGGTGTTGCCTTAGGCGCTGCTTTCTGTGCGGTTTTCTTTGTGGCGACCTTTCCGGCTGCTTTCGCCACACCCTTTCGGGAGCCCTTCGCGGGCTGCTTTCCGTCATCCGGAACACGGAACTTGGCGACTGCCAGCGAAGACAGGAAACCGAGCAGCGCAATGATGAGCATTGGGTAGACCACCGAAGTGTCCAAACTCCATGCCATGAACGCAGCGAGCATGCCCTGCAACATTGCAGTCATGGACTCCAGCGCCACCAGGCGGTCCAGCGAGTTTGGTCCTGCGATCATGTGCCCGAGGGTAATCATCACCGCAATGAAATAGCCTGCAGCAGCTACGCCGAGCAGAATGTTAAAAACTTCCGGGTTCATCGGCTGCTCCTTTCTCCCCTTTTTCGCTGCTCGTTTCGCCTTGCTCGCCGCTTTTCGCACTGCTCGGCTGCTCTTCGCCAGAGCCTGGCTTAGTCGGTTGCTCATGTACATCGCGGTTCTCAAACGCGCGAATCACCCGTCGCTCGATTCGGGTCAACTGGTTGATTTGTTCAGCTACCTTGCCTGTCGACGAAGCGTCGAGAAGATGCATGGTCAGCGTCTTTTTTCGCTTATCGATGTCCACGATGATGCCGCCCGGCTGCAGATTAATTAGTGCCATTGCAGTCGTGAGCGAAATATCGTCATTGGTCCGCATGGGGACCTTGATAATGGCAGTCGGTGGCGGATCATCTCGTCGGATGGCCAGCCAGGCGACACTGATAGAGGCCTTCACGAAGTCGATTGTCCAAGAACCGAACAGTCGCACCATGCCACCGAAGTTGATATCCAGCGCGCTGTTTGGCGGGATAGGCATGGCGAGGTTCAGCAACGTGGCTACAAGGATTCCCGAGAGCACATTGGCAAATGTCACCTCGCCCCACAGCATGACCCAAATAATCACTGTGAATAAGAAGAGCAGGATTGAAATACGTGGTGGTCGCTTTGCAGCCACCTTGGCGCGCGCTTTACTCATCAGCTTTCACCTGCTCCTTCCAGCGTGCTGGTGGCACGTTCGGTCGCTGAATCCGACTTCCATGGGCTCTTGGTGCGGCCTGGGTTTTCCAGCTGCTCCAGGCCCTTGTCATCGGCCGAGTCGATACCGAGGACCGCTGCGCGGTACTCATCAACATTCGCGACGTTGCTTGCCGCTTCGGTAGCCACATTGGACAGTGGCCCGGCCAGAACGGTAACCCCCACAGAGGCAATCACCAGCAGGGCCGTCGGCATCACCATGCCGAGTGGCATCTTGCCGACGTCGTCACGCTCTGCGATAGCAACCATCTGAGTCCTTTCCCGGAGCGCGGCTGGCTGCGCAAGCACGGTGTCGCCCTCGGGGGCGTCGGAACGGTCGCGCCAGAAGGCCTTCGACCAGACGAGAATCATGGTGTAGAGGGTCAGCAGGCTGGTGATGATAGATCCCGCAACCAGAATCCATGCGGTGGCGGATCCGTTCTGTGCGCCGGCCTCGATGAGCATGACCTTGCCCAGGAAGCCTGAGAACGGTGGGATACCACCGAGGTTGAGCGCGGGCACGAGGTATAGCAACGCCAGCAGCGGCGACGTCTTGGCCAGGCTACCGAGGCTGCGCAGGGAGGACGAGCCCGCCTGGCGCTCGATAAGCCCGACCACCAGGAACAATGCCGTCTGCACCAGAATGTGGTGGACGATGTAGAAAATCGCGCCGCCGAGTCCCAGCGTATTGCCGACGGCAATACCGAAGATCATGTATCCGATGTGGGATACCAGCGTAAAAGACAAGAGACGTTTAATGTCATTTTGGGCCATGGCACCGAGAATGCCCATGAGCATTGTCGCTAGGCCAGCCCACATCAGGACGTCGTCAAGCCTGCCGTCTGGGAAAACGACACTGCGCGTGCGGATGATCGCGTAGACACCCACCTTCGTCAGCAGCCCCGCGAAGACCGCGGTAACCATCGACGGTGCGGTGGGGTAGGAGTCTGGCAACCACGCCGACAGCGGGAACACCGCCGCCTTCACTGCGAAGGCGACGAGCAGCACTGCGAAGATCGCGGTGCGGGTGCCATCGGGGATGTCCTCCATGCGCAGGGAAATGTGTGCGAAGTTCACCGTGCCGGCCGCTTGATAAACCAGGCCAATCGCCAGCAGGAACACCATCGAGGACAACATGTTGACCATCACATACGACACGCCTGCGCGAATGCGTGACGACGATGCCCCCAGCGTGAGCAACACGTAGGAGGCTACGAGCAGAACCTCGAAGCCGACGTACATGTTGAACAGATCGCCGGCCAGGAAGGCCATGGAGACGCCCATGTTGAGCAGCATGTACGTCGGAACGAAGACGGAGATCGGCTCATCTTCGTCACCATCGCTAATACCCTGGCCGATGCCGAACCACATCACGGCAAAGAGGACCAGCTGAGAGACGGTGATCATCAACACTGCGAGGTTGTCGGCTACGAGCGTGATGCCGATTGGTGCGTCCCAGCCGCCCACCTGGACCGTGTGGACGCCGTGCGCGTAGATGAGATACACCAAGGCGCTGGCGACTCCCAGCAGGCTGCCGAGCGAGATTAGCGCGATCGCCTGCTGTGCTTTGGGAAAACGTGCCAGCAGCAGAGCAATTGCGGCGGTGGCGGCGGGGACGATGATAGGCAGCGGAATTAGTGCCAGAATTATTTGCTCAGTCGTCATCGTCGTCACCTCCTGGGGAGTTTGATGGCGGGGTCACGGGCTTTTCGAAACTGGCCGGACCGAAGCTATCGCCGGCCTCTGTGGGACGACCGGTGGTGGGATCGTCGGACTTGTCGTGGTCCGGAGCAGCTGATGGGTCGCTGGCCCGACGCATTGCCAGGCTGCGGTCCTCGTGGTCATCTTGCACGTGATCGCCGATGCGGTAGCGGTGCTGGCGATAGAGCAGAGCCAACAGGAATGCGGTCATGCCCATGGAAATAACAATTGCGGTGAGGATAAAGGCCTGGGGCAGTGAGTCTGCCTGAGCATCGCTGACCAGCGATTCCCTATCCCAAATTGGTGGCCGTCCCGGCGAACCAGAGCCAAGCAGGATGAGCAGGTTGATACCGTTGCCCATCAGCAACAGTCCCATGAGCATCCTGGTCAACGAACGATCGAGGAACAGGTACACCCCTGTAGCAATCAGCGTGCCGACAGTTGCTAGCAGAACAAAATTGAGAATCACGGGTGTGTGTCCTTTCCTTCGGTCCTAGCTGGGGCTGTCGGTTCTGAAGCCTCTGAGGTGGCTGTGTTGGCAGAGTCTGCGGGTTTAGTGCCGGCAGGTTTAACGCTTGCGGGATTAGCGCCTGCGGACTTAACACCTGCGGGCTTAGCCGCCGCCAACTTGCTGCGCAGCTGGCGGGACTGGCCGAGTGCGGCTCGATTCACACGACGTGAACGATCACGCTCAGCGCGAAGGTTTATCTGAGCGTCGATGCCACCGCCCAAACTGCGCAGGATGTAGACAATCGTGCTAACCACGATCATGTATACGCCCAGGTCAAAGAGCATCGGGGAGACAACAGTGACATCTCCGAGCAGCGGAATTTCCCGCGAGCCATACGTAGAAGTTAGCGGTGCCCACCCCACAAACAGTGGCCACAACGCGCTGAGTGCCGACACCAGCAAACCGCCGCCGAGAAGCATCTCGTTAGGAATCGGCAGAGTTGCCGCCAACTCACGACGACCACCGATGAGATAACGCATGGTCAGTGCCAGCGCAGCCACGAGACCACCGGCGAAGCCACCGCCGACATCGTTATGGCCGGCAAAAAAGAGATAGAAGGAAACCACCATCATGGCGGGGAAGAGCACGCGCGATGCCACCAGCACCATGATCGGGTAGCGCAACCGCTCGGCTTCACCGGACTCATCGAGAGTGTTCAACCAACGGTTGGTGCGGCGAGCTCGATTCCGCTGCGGCTTAATCTTTGAACGCATATGCATGGTATGCGTGCGGAAGACCAGTGAGGTAATCCCCAGAGCCACCATCACCAGCACGGTGATTTCACCGAAGGTGTCCCAGGCGCGGATGTCGACAAGCAGTACGTTGACTGCATTCTGGCCGTGTCCAATATCGTGCGCCAGCGGCGGAATGTCGCCCGAGATTGGCTCAGTACGACGGGAGCCCATGGCGTAGGCGGCCAACACGGGAACCGTGACACCGACTGCAATGGCCAACCAAGCACGGTGTCGTGTCCACCTCGGGTTCGATGCCGGTGCCCGCGGGGAGAGCGTACGCAACACCAACACGAAAATAATCATTGAGACCGTCTCGACCAGCAGCTGCGTCAGGGCCAAGTCAGGAGCGCCGTACATGGCGAAAATAATGGCCAAGCCGTAGCCTGTCACGCCTACCAGGATGACACCGGAGAGCCTGTTTTTCTGTTGGGTGGCGGCCAAAGCCGCGATGATCATAATCAACGCGACCGCGCCCTGCGGTGCAGAGTCCCACAGTTCCATTCGGAGCTCATCACGCTCACCGAGCAACAAGGCACCGATGGACAGCACGATGAGGGTCAGCAAAATGACCGCCTCATTCAACGGAAGGGAACCACGCTGGGTCGCAGCAGTGGCACGGAGAGAAAGACGGCGGGCCAAGTCCAGGATGCCGTCGTAAAGCGCATCGGCACTACCGAGAGCCGGCTGTTCAAACTGTAGCTGACGCACCAGTTTGCGCTGCCAGTGCATGATGCCACCTGTGATCAGAATTGTGGCTGTCAGCGCCAGAGGAAGGGTGAAACCGTGCCAGAGAGCCAGGTGCGATTCTGCTTCCGCATTCGGGTAGGCATTGGTGAGGTAGGGCGAGATAGTCGAGTCGAGGACCCGCGGAATCAGACCGAAAACCAGACCTGCCAGCGCCAGCAGCCATGCCGGGCCAATCTGATCCCAGGTCGGGGAATCCATCTCGGCGACGGCGGGGGAAGTGCCACCGCCGCTGGCGTGCGTGCTGGGCTTGGTCGCAAACGCGGCACGTAGCAGGTAGAGCGAGTACGCCACGGTCAGAATCGAGCCTACGACCAGGCCAATAGTGGTGAACACCGCCGGCATACCGTGCAGTGGTTCAGCATTGAGCGTGGCCTCGAGCGCCGCTTCCTTGGCGACAAAGCCGAAGAACGGCGGCACACCCATCATCGAGGCGGCAGCGAGAATCGAAATCACCAGCAACTGTGGCGACTTCTTGCCCAGGCCAGAGAGCTTACGGATATCGCGCGTACCAGTCAGCCTGTCAATCGTTCCCGCCGTCATAAACAGCGTGGCCTTGAACATGGCGTGGCCAAGAGTCAGCGCCAGGGCCGCCAGCATCGTCGCACGCGTGCCTATCGACGCTACCGTGATGATGAATCCCAACTGGCTGACAGTGCCATACGCCATGATCAGCTTGAGATCCTTCTGGCGCAGAGCCATCCAGCCACCCATAATCATGGTCAAAAGGCCGAGCGGGATGATGATTGGTTGCCACGCGTTGGTGGCGTTGAAAGTTGGCGCAAGTCGGGCGACCAGGAACACACCGGCTTTGACCATCGCTGCCGAATGCAGGAAGGAAGAAACCGGGGTAGGAGCGGCCATTGCGCCGGGCAGCCAGAAGTGGAAGGGCGCGATAGCGGATTTAGAAAGTGCGCCGATGACCAGCAGGATTGCGGCGGTGGAGATTGCTGTGGAGTTCAGCTGTGACGTGGTCAGCGCGCCAGGTGCTGTGAGGTCGGAGAAGTTCCAGAACCCGGTGGTCACTCCCATCAGGACGATACCGACCAGCATGATCAGCCCGCCCAGTGTCGTGACCAGGAGCGCCTGGCCTGCTGCGCGACGGGAGGAAGCTCGCTCGGCGTAGTAGCCCACCAGGAGGAAGGAAAGAACCGAGGTAATTTCCCAGAAGACAAACATCAGCATGATGTTGTCGCTGATGACCAGGCCGTACATAGCCGCGGCGAAGGCAACCATTTGGGCTGCGAAGGAGCCTATTCGACGACGTTTTCCGGGCGGCGGATTGACGAAGTATCCGGAGCAATACACCAGTACGAGAAAGCCGATGGTCAAAACCAGTGTGCCGAAGAGCGATTCAATAGGACCTAATCGCAGGTTTACATCCAAGTGGATAATGGGCATCCACGAAAAATGCGTGACGGCGGGTTGCGTGGTTGCGGAGGTTTCCCCGTTTCCATTCGCTAGAGCTAAGCGAACCAGATGGGCACCGGTGTAGATAGCGCCACCTGCCAGAGGGAGGCTGAGAACGAGAAACCCGCGGGTTCCGAGCCACTTAATCGTCCATGGTGCAATCGCTGCCGTAAGGAACAGGATGCACAGGAGAGAAGTCACCATTCCATAATGAATGGAACACACCGGTTCATGCAACCCCGTTTTAGGGACTTAAGTATTCAAAACGGGGTTAACCGAGTGTGGGAAAATGGGGAATTTTTCCGGTGTGGTGAAAATTCGGGGGTGAGGATTTGGGCATTTTTTGGGGCTTGGCAATCGACTGCCAAGCCCCAAAATCGGTGCACTTCTTACTCGTGCGCTACTCGAATGTCACCTGCGCATTAGCCATGCAGGCGGTTAGCAGCACAGACCAAAGCGGAGAGCACGGAAGCCTCCGGAGTCTGACCAAAGCCCATGGTCCACACATGGTCATTGTTGTGACCTGCGTAGACAAAGGTAGCCGTAGCTTCGAAAATCTCGAACTGGTGGAACTCCACGATTTCAACGCGGTAACCTGCATCAGCCAGCAAGTTGGTGCAAGCCGACACCGGCCCCATAGCGGTGATTTCCTGGGTGAAAGTCCGGGTGCGGCCGTCCTTGTCGGTCAGCGACAAATCAGCATTGAAGTTCCAACGGCCCAGTGTGCCACGAGTTGCCTCGAAATTCTTGATTTGAACCGGGCCGTTAGTGGGAGAGTAAGTGTCCTTGAACTTCTGCCAGTTCATGCCACGAGCTTCCTGCCTCAAGCCACGAGGCAGGCGATGTCCGAAGCGAGCCCTAAACGGATCGTCGGAATAAGTTCGCACATTGCCGTTGTTCTGGTGCTCCAACGAAGGGCGCTTGCCCGTGAAGGTCGTCGAAGTGGACATGTTCTTCTGTGTGCGAGTGGAAAACATTCTTTTCTGGTCCTTTGCTTAATGGCTTTGCTGTGAGTGGCGGACCAACCAAGTGCTTCAAGAAGTTGCGGCCAGAGACCCCGCGTGGAGGGGTCAGTCCTGTCGGCCTCCACCGGGGTTCGTAGCCTTCGCTACTCGAATAAGAATGTTCTGCTGCATGGGTCGAACCTTACTACAGAAAAAAGATGTGACACAAGTCATTCAGCCAATATTTTTGGCATTGACTTAAATTCCGTTGACGGAAGCCAAGAAAACTGCCTCGCCAATAGCGATGTCGCGAATCTCGTTCGGGTCCACCGATTCGTCAGCCGAGTGAATGCGGGCCTGTGGCTCTTCCACACCGTAGAGTGCGATGTCAGCACCTGGTACGGCCTCCAGCAAAGTGGCGCACAGCGGAATCGAGGCTCCCTCGCCCATGCTTGCCGTCTCCTTTCCGTAGGCGGCCGACAGGCTGTCGGCAACCAGCTGCACAACCTTGCCCTCAACATTGGCCCGGAATGGGTTCGCTAGCTCGTCGCGCTCGACCGTCACCTTCACTCCCCACGGAGCATGCGCGCGCAGGTGATTCTCCAGTGCCTCCTGTGCTTCGGCCGGGTCGACGCCGCCTGGGATGCGGAAGTTGATGTGCGCCATAGCAGTCGATGAAATTGCGTTGACAGCATTGGTCGCTGGTGGGCAGTCGATTCCGGTCACAATCACAGACGGGCGAGCCCAGGTCAGGTCAGAGACGGAAGCGTCCTCGTTGCTAATTAGGTCCACGCCGTCGAGTACACCTGCGTCGGCGCGGAAAGTCTCTGGCGCGTAGTCCAGCCCCTCCCAGCGCTGCGAGCAGTCCAGGCCGTCAATAGAGGTAAAGCCATTTTCATCGCGCAGGCTGTCGAGCATACGAATCAACGCCGCCAGTGCATCCGGAGCTGCTCCGCCGAACATGCCCGAGTGCACCGGCTGCTCCAGCGCATCGACGCGAACTTCCACATCGGCGGTGCCGCGCAGGGTGGTCACGAGTGTCGGCTGGCCAACCTCGGCATTGCCGACATCCGCAATGAGGATGACGTCGGCGTCGAAAAGCTCCGGCTGCGTGGCGATGAGGTTGTTCAGGCCCGCCGATCCGCGCTCCTCGGAGCCTTCCACGATGAGCTTGATGTTTGGCAGATCGACGCGGTCCGCAAGCGCGTCGTCACGCAGCGCGCGCAGCGCAGCTAGGTGCATGACCACGTTGCCCTTGCAATCGGCGGTGCCACGGCCGTACCAGCGACCGTCGCGCTCGTCGAGCGTCCACGGATCTGCAGTCCAGGCGGATTCGTCGCCCGCCGGCTGAACGTCGTAATGGGAATAGAGCAGTACGGTCTTCGCGCTTTCCGACGACCCGGGGACGAAACCCGACAGTGCAATCGAGCCGTCGACGGTGTGGTGCGCCTCCAGTTCGATGCCCAGCTCTGCGTACATGTCGGTAACCGCCTGAGCTGCGTCAATGCAGGCCTGCTTGGTTTCTTCGGTGCCGTGTACGGAGGGGAAGGCCACCAGCTCGGTCAGCTGGGTGCGGATGGTCTCGCGTTGGCTGGAGATGTGGTCTCGCAGGGTCTCCGTGAGTTCCTTATTAATAATGCTCATGTGCGACAGTGTAGGCGCACAACCATGATGGCGTTGGAAGTGGCATAAGGAGTGACGCCAGGAGTGACAGTGCTTAACCTTGCACTCGATGGGGTTGAGTGCTAGAAAAGTGAATTAGCACTTGCTCTAATTGAGTGCTAATAAAAACAACTTCACACCTTGTGTATGCGTGTGCTGAAACAAGTGTTGAAAAGTCGTTAAAAAGTACAGTGTTGACTCCGGTGATGGAGAGGGCGGCGCTTCCCTCGAATCACATGCCGTCGCGGGCGCCTGGGTCAACTTCCAATGTAAGTGCCACATAAATAGACGGAGGATTCTTCAAACCTCATGGCTAAGATGATTGCATTTGACGAGGAGGCCCGCCGCGGTCTCGAAACGGGTCTGAATACCCTGGCAGACGCTGTCAAGGTCACGCTGGGCCCGAAGGGTCGCAACGTAGTCCTCGAGCGCAAGTGGGGCGCACCGCTGATCACCAATGACGGTGTCTCCATTGCACGTGAAATCGAACTTGAGGATCCTTACGAGAAGATCGGCGCTGAGCTGGTCAAGGAAGTTGCCAAGAAGACCGACGACGTCGCTGGTGACGGTACTACTACCGCTACCGTTCTGGCTCAGGCTCTGGTTTCCGAGGGTCTGCGCAACGTTGCTGCGGGCTCCAACCCGATGGGCATCAAGCGCGGCATCGAGAAGGCTGTCGCGGCTGTTACCGAGAAGCTGCTGGAGTCCGCTAAGGACATCGAGACCAAGGAGCAGATTGCTGCTACCGCTGGTATCTCCGCTGCTGACCCGGCTATCGGTGAGCTGATTGCCACCGCTATGGACAAGGTCGGCAAGGAAGGCGTCATTACCGTGGAAGAGGCCAACACCTTTGGTCTCGACCTGGAGCTGACCGAGGGTATGCGCTTCGACAAGGGCTACATCTCCGGTTACTTCGCCACCGACATGGAGCGCCAGGAGGCCGTTCTGGAGGATCCGTACATCCTCCTGGTTTCCGGCAAGATCTCCAACATCAAGGACCTGCTGCCGCTGCTGGAGAAGGTCATGCAGTCCGGCAAGCCGCTGCTGATCATTGCTGAGGACGTCGAGGGTGAGGCTCTGTCCACCCTGGTCGTCAACAAGATCCGCGGCACCTTCAAGTCTGTCGCTGTGAAGGCTCCGGGCTTCGGCGACCGCCGTAAGGCAATGCTGCAGGACATGGCTATCCTGACCGATGGCCAGGTCATCTCTGAGGAGGTCGGCCTGTCGCTCGAGACCGCTGACCTGCCGCTGCTGGGTCGCGCTCGCAAGGTCGTCGTCACCAAGGACGAGACCACCATCGTCGAGGGCGCTGGTGAACAGTCCGCTATCGAGGGCCGCGTCAACCAGATTCGCGCTGAGATCGAGAACTCCGACTCCGACTACGACAAGGAGAAGCTGCAGGAGCGCCTGGCTAAGCTCGCCGGCGGTGTCGCAGTCATCAAGGCTGGCGCCGCAACCGAGGTCGAGCTCAAGGAGCGCAAGCACCGCATCGAGGATGCCGTCCGCAACGCAAAGGCTGCTGTGGAAGAGGGCATCGTCGCTGGTGGCGGTTCCGCACTGCTGCAGGTCTCGCACGTGCTTGACGACGAGCTGGGTCTGACCGGCGACGAGGCAACTGGTGTCCGCATCGTGCGTGCGGCTCTCGCAGCTCCGCTGCGCCAGATTGCTCTGAACGCTGGCCTCGAGGCCGGCGTCGTCACCGAGAAGGTTGCTTCCCTGCCGCAGGGCGAGGGCCTGAACGCTGCTACCGGTGAGTACATCGACCTGATGGAAGCCGGCATCAACGATCCGGTGAAGGTTACCCGCTCCGCACTGCAGAACGCTGCTTCGATTGCGGCTCTGTTCCTGACCACCGAGGCTGTTGTCGCTGACAAGCCGGAACCGGCTATGCCGGCAATGCCGGGCGGCGACGAGATGGGCGGCATGGGCTTCTAAAAGAGGTCCCAACTGCTTGAGTTAGCCTTAAAAATCGCCGCTGAGGGGTGTCCCTCAGCGGCGATTTTGCTCTGTAACTTGAGAAAGCTTAAGTCCCCGAACCCACCCTCGTCGCATCAGATGCCTCAGCGCTTGGTAGTGAAAAATAACCGATGATCTGTACCCATGTACGCAATGCCGAGGACTGTCTGTTATTAATCCTGCTGCCTCAGTACAGGTGAGATCTTTAGGTGCCCCTTTAAGGCCAGAGACAGGCCGTCGCGCTCGCCGACAATCTGGATGCAACTACCGACTTATCAAAGTGTGAAATTCTTCTGGTCTCGCTACCGAACCCTGCTTGCTATTCGGCCGGCTTATCCGCGGCCTCGATAAGCTCGGTTGACCAGTTCGCCTGCTGAATACGGGTATCCAAGTCCCGGTATTCCTTCGCCGCCTTGTCGGCTTTCTGGCGCAGCGACCGGATATCCACAGTGGCGACATAGCGAATCTCCGAAGCTGAGTATCGATCCCGCCGACCCGAGCCCTGATCGGCTGCGGAGGTGTAGAACCGCCGCCGTGTTAGCAGGTGGTCGCGCTTCGCAAGTGCGTCGCTAAGCGTTCCGTCCTCGAAGGCAGTAGCGGAATTCGTTGCGTTAATCGAGCGCACCAGCCATTCGAAGCGCGCCATCAGACGCTCGGCTTCGGCAATAAGCGCTTGCGGATCTTCATCAGGCGTATCGCCTTCCTGCACCTGCGCTACTAGCGAAAGACGGCGATTAATCTCAGCCAGCCGGTCGGAAACTTCGGATCGTGCGGCAAGAGCTTCGGATAACAACATGGCATTTATTGTACGCGCAGTGCTCATCGACGGTCGCTGCGTGCAGTCCCACCCCTCAATTTCGGTAAGACGGAACGTTAACTGCTGGGAAATTGCAGGTAAGGGCACCCGCATGGGGGACGCGTGGCAGAGAAATTCAGTAGGATAAGGGGTATGGCTGACAAGAATGAAGAGGAATTCCACATCGTCGATTTGGCGAAGACCGAAGGTTACGTCGTCGATGATTCTGATGAGGACGATCCGGTACTGGTCACTCCAGACGGTGAGCGGGTTGATACCTGGCGCGATGGCTACCCGTACGAGGAGCGCATGACGCGCAAGGAATATGAGTCTATTAAGAGGAAGCTGCAGATTGAGCTTCTGAAGTGGCAGAACTGGACCAAGGAAACTGGTCAGAAGCACATCATCCTCTTCGAAGGCCGTGACGCCGCCGGTAAGGGCGGTACTATTAAGCGTTTTAACGAGCACCTGAATCCGCGTGGTGCTCGTACTGTGGCTCTGGAAAAGCCGTCGCCGCGTGAGTCCACCTCGTGGTACTTCCAGCGCTACATTGAGCACTTTCCGTGCGCTGGCGAGATCGTCTTCTTCGACCGTTCTTGGTACAACCGTTCGGGCGTTGAGCGCGTGATGGGTTTCTGTACTGAGTCGCAGCACGCAGAGTTCCTGCGTGAGGTCCCGATGCTGGAGAACATGATTCTGGGCTCCGGTATTTCGCTGACCAAGCTGTGGTTCTCTGTGACCCAGAAGGAGCAGCGCACTCGCTTCGCAATTCGCCAGGTTGACCCGGTACGTCAGTGGAAGCTCTCTCCGATGGACCTCGCTTCGTTGGATCGTTGGGGTGACTACACCCGCGCAAAGGAAGAGCAGTTCCGCTATACGGATACCGATGAGTCCCCGTGGATTACCATTAAGTCCAACGACAAGAAGCGTGCCCGCATCAACGCGATGCGTTACGTGCTGAGCAAGTTTGAGTACACGGAGAAGGACCACGAGCTGGTTGGTACTCCGGACCCGAAGATTGTTAAGCGTGGCCGTGACCAGATTGGTGACTAGCTCGGTGGTCCGTGACTGACAAAGTTCTTGTCTAGAGGTAACGCCCGCATGAGTGCTCAGGCACTCGGCGGGCGTTTTCTTATGGCGGGCGGCGGCGGGCCAATCCTCCTGTGGCTGGGGACCCGGGACCACCGCGAGTTAGTGAATGAGTTTATGACAAAAACGGCCAGAAATTTTGCTCGAAAGTGTCATAAACTGGGTCAGTTTCACATTTGCAGCCCGCCAGCTTTTTAGTCCGTCAGACTTTAGCCTGCCAGCTTGCAGCCTTTACCCCTCAATCAACTCCTGACCCCAGTAGGAATCTGGGGTGGTGCCAGGGGCAATCCAATACACAGCGGAGCCCATGTGACGGTTCCACTCATTGAGCAAATCGCCGCGATCCAAACGGGCCTGGATTGCGCTGAACTGGTTGTCCGGGTTCTTCTGGAATGCAACCCAGACCAGGCCAACGTTCGGTCCTTCGAATGGGAAAGCTGGCTCACCGGGCTGGTCTTCGTATGCATAGGCGCGGCGACGCAGGGCGTCGTCAGGCTGGCCATCCTGCTCACGGGACAGTGCCAAGTGAGACTGGCGGTGGATGAGGTACTCGCCCTGGTCATCGACGGCGTCCATGTCCTCTTCATCGAACTCGTCGTTGCCGCCGGAAAGAGGAGCGCCGGTGTGGAAGTCACGACCGATAACGATGGAGCGTTCGTCGGTGCTGAGCTCCTCCCAATTGTTCAAGTCGAGCGCAATACGGCGAACAACCATCACGCAGGAGTTGTTAATCGCCTTGTCCTTGGAGTCGATCCACACCTGTTCGGACCATTCCTCTGGAGTGGACGGGTTGACGGTGCCGTCGAGCTGGCCCAGCGGGTTGCGTGGGGTAGCGCCGTGAGGCTGCGAACCCCAGGCGTAGGAAAAGCCCTTCTGGAACCACTTCACGCGAGCCCACGGAGCCGCCTTCTTTTCCAGTAGACGGGACGCGGCCGAAACGGTGACGAGATCATCACCGCACAACTGCAGAGCGAAGTCAGACTGACCCCACTCAGGGCGGAGCATGTCATGCTGGAATGATGGGATATCGTGCAGACCAGCCGGCTTGCGCTCTGGCTTGCCGAGGACATCGAAGATGCGCTCACCGAAACCGGCTGTGATAGTCAGGTTTGCAGTGGCTGCAACCATTTCCGGTTCCAGATACCCCTCGATGTCCTGGCCTTGGGTGAGGCGGCGGGCAACGTCGGTAAGCGAGGAGAACAGTGCCTTCAGATCTGCTGCGTCGACGCCGTCCTTCAAATCGAATGCGACGAGGCGGAGATGTGCTTGGCCGGGCTGTTCAACGCCTGACTGGACCGGGCCATCGAACGGAATCTTGGCGCCCCTCAGGGAAGTTTCGGAAGCCTGTGTCAATCGAGGTCACTCCTTGAAAGCGGTGGAATGAATAGCCTTTATGACTACGAGCTTAATCACTTTGGTCCCAGCAGGAGAGCATCAAAGCAAAGGCTCGGGGAGGGGGCTAAGTGAATGAGATATTTGTATATTGCGATATACTTCACATCCACAGCCGCCTCGAAGGTGTTCATTAAGGAAAGTGCTGCATATCGCACGTTTTCCGCGCAAGGTGTGTTTTGAGCCTAGCGCGCATAAGGCCTTCGAGTTATGCAGGGGAATCCCGGTGCAAGTCCGGAACTGTCCCGCAACGGTAAGCATCACTGCCAGAGCTTTGGTTTATCCGACGCGTTGATAACCAATCTTTTCAGTGATGACAAGTCCGAATGCCTGCCGGTTGTGCAATTTCATACCCGATGCTGATCACGACTGACGAGGAAATCACGAGATCATGGCAATTCACGCAACCCTCGCGGGCATTCCGCGGATAGGGCGTAATCGTGAGCTCAAAAGAGCTCTGGAAAACTACTGGCGCGACCCGGCGACCGGCGGCCTGCTGGCCGCGACGGCGCGCAACACTGTCAATAGCTACATTGGCGCAGCGCTGAAGGCAGGAATCGACTCGGTTCCGACAATTGGGCGCTCGTTCTACGACTCTATGCTGGATACATCGGCGCTGCTCGGAGTGCTTCCAGCCCGCTTCCAGAATGTCCCGAAAACGGACGGTTCCAACCTACCGGAATGGATCAACCACTACTTCGCCGCCGCTCGCGGTACGAAGACGCAACCGGCATCCGCAATGACCAAGTGGTTCGACACCAATTACCACTACATTGTTCCGGAGCTGTCAGCCGATACTGAATTTACCTCTGACCTCACTGACTGGTTGGATGATTCCTGCAGCTTAAACAATGGCGCCACCACCATGCTGCGCCCTCATTTGATTGGTCCTGTGACCTACTTGAGCCTGTCGCGTACCGACGATGATTCGAACCCACTTGGCCTTTTGGAAAAGTTGACCGATGCGTACGCGGAAATCATCGCTCAACTGGGGGATAAGGGCTTTGAGTGGATTCAGCTCGATGAGCCAGTATTGGTCACTGACCTCGATGAAGTGACTCTTGCTAGGACTCGCCAGGCCTACGAGAAGTTGGCCGGCGTGGCGGAGTCTGCGAATACCAAGTTGTGGGTGCAGACCTACTTTGGTGATGGTGATCAGGCGCTGGAAACCCTTTCTGGCACAGGCGTGCAGGCCATTGGTTGCGACCTGGTAGCAGGTAGCTTTGAGTTGCCGCATTGGACCGGCAAGGAACTGCTGGTTGCGGGCATTGTTGATGGGCGTAATGTGTGGCGCACCGACTTGGATGCAGCCCTGGCGACGCTGGAGAAGCTGGCAGTCCGAGGCCCCATCGCGGTGTCGACTAGCTGTTCGCTGCTACACGTCCCGTACTCCCTGGCCTCGGAAAACCCGAGCGAAGAAGATGCCGAGGTGCTGCAGTGGCTGGCCTTCGGGGATGAGAAAATCGGCGAGGTGACCCTCTTGGCGAGGGCGCTTGATGCCAGGTTGAATGACCGCCAACTCGATGCCGCGGATTTGAAGGCGTTGAGGGAGTCCCGGGCAGCACTGGCATCAAGGGCAGAATCGAAGCGGATTGTTAAGCCTGAAGTTCGTGAAGCTTTGGCAGCAATCGAGGAGAGCGACCGGACTCGTTCCTCGTTTGCAGCTCGCCAGGCGGCTCAGGCTGAGGCCCTTAACCTGCCTCCGCTGCCGACCACCACAATCGGTTCCTTCCCGCAGACCAATAGCATTCGTCGTGCACGTGCGCAGTTGCGCGCGGGAGAGCTCACCCCAGTCGACTACGAATCAGCAATGCTCGCTGAAATTCGATGCTCCATTGAGCAGCAGGAAGAATTGGGACTCGATGTGCTCGTTCACGGCGAACCTGAGCGCAATGACATGGTGCAGTACTTCTCGGAGCAGCTGGACGGCTACCTCGCGACCGCCAATGGCTGGGTCCAAAGCTATGGTTCCCGCTGCGTGCGGCCGCCGATTCTCTACGGTGATATCACCAGGCCAGAGCCAATGACGGTGCAGTGGTACAAGGCAGCGGCAAACATGACTGACCTTCCCGTCAAGGGAATGCTCACCGGGCCGGTGACCATGTTGGCATGGTCGTTTGTCCGTGATGACCAGCCCATCGGTGACACTGCGGATAACGTTGCGCTGGTTTTGCGCGATGAGATTGCAGATCTCGTGGCCGCTGGAGCGCAAATCGTGCAGGTCGATGAGCCAGCCATTCGCGAGTTGCTGCCCCTGAATGAAGCGGACCAGCCCGCCTACCTGAAGTGGGCCGTAGGTTCCTTCCGTCTGGCTACCTCTGGTGTGGCTGACGACATTCAGATTCACACGCATATGTGCTACTCGGACTTCAATGAGCTTATCGACACCGTCGATGATCTCAACGCCGATGTCACGTCCATCGAAGCAGCTCGCAACGGTATGCAGGTGCTCGCAGCGCTGAAAGATGAGGGATACGTTCGCGGGATTGGTCCAGGTGTCTGGGACATCCACTCGCCTCGCGTGCCGACGGACGGAGAAGTCAACCAGCTCGTGGAAGATGCGCTTGAAAGCGTTGACCCCAACCTGCTGTGGATTAATCCGGACTGTGGTCTAAAGACCCGAGGTTGGGAAGAGGTTACGGCTTCACTGAAAGTATTGGTAGCCGCAGCTCAGCAGGCTCGGTTGCAGCTAGCAGAGTAAGTCGCGAACTGCATAGCCGCAAAATAAATAGTGGGTTAAGTAGCAAAAAGTGTGTCCGCTCGGCGTGTCGCCGGGTGGGCACCTTTTGCTACTTAGCCCTACTTAGCCCCAATGCGAGTTAGTGACCTCGGTTATGGCTGGCAGCGGGCCAATGGAGTTACTGACCGCGTTTATAGCAAAAATTGTCCGAAAAATGGCTTGAAAGTGTCATAAACTCTCACAGTTTCACATTTGCAGCCCGTTGTGCCTACCAGGCTCCTACCTAAGCCCCCCACTCAATCCGGGCTACTTCTTGGCCACCACTGGCTCAATTGGGTTACCTCGCCAGGAGGTGTGCGCAGGAACATGGTCACCGCGCATGACGAGAGAACCGGGCTCGACGCGGCAGCCGTCGTCAAGTACAGATGCCGGCAGTGCGACTGAGTGCGGTCCCAGCACGGAGCCGTGTCCGATGTGGACGGTGTCGAGCGTCATCACACGGTCGGTGAACAGGTGCGTCTGAACGACACAACCGCGGCCGACAGAGGCACCCCGCTCGATTGTGACCAGGTCGGTCTCGGGCAGCCAGTACGTCTCCAGCCACACGCCGTGGCCGACGTTCGCGCCGAGCAGACGCATCGCGCGTGCGATACCGCCGGTGGCCATCGCCGGGTTCAGGTACCACGGCGCGGCGACCATTTCGACGAATGCATCCTGCAGTTCGTTGAGCCAGACGAACTTGCTCCACAACGGGTGATCGCCGGGCTTGTGCTTGCCGACGCATACCCACTTGGCCAAGACCGTGACCAACAGCCCCAGCACACCAACAATCAGCAGCACGGCAGGGGAGAGCAGCCACGCGACCACCAGGCCGAGCAGGGCAGCGTTGACGCCACCTGCAATGACCAACTCCGCGGTGAACATGCCAATTCCCTGCAGACTAAACAGCGTGATCGTCGCCAGCATGAGAGAGACCATCGGTGCCAGGACGCGCAGCGTCTCCACAATGCCGCGGGCGACCTTCAATCCCGTAGTCGGACGGTAGGTCTGTGCCGACTCATCGCTGGAGACGGTGCCCACGCGGCGCATGCGCTCTGGCGGCGAACCCCACCAGTTGGAACCGGACTTGGTCTTCTTCGGGGTAGAGGACAGCACGGCTACCAACGAGTTCTTCGCCAGCTTGCGTTCCGGAAGTGTAATGCCGGAGTTGCCCAGGAAGGCGCGCTTGCCGATGCGGGAGTCACCCACCAGCAGCCAACCGCCGCCGAGCTCGTAGCTGCCGACCATGGTGTCGTCAGCCAAGAAGGACTCGTCCTTGACGTGCAAGAACTTCGGAATACCGATCGCGGTGGAGACTTCGCTGTCGTGACCAATTTGGGCGCCCAGTGCACGCAGCCACAGCGGCGTCAACATGGAGGCGTAGATGAAAAATAGGTCGTGACGGGCAGCGTCCATCAGGCGAATTGTCGCCCACGACTGCCAACCCACGCGCGAACGCACCGGGAACACTCCCGGCTTCAGGCCGATGCTGAACAGGCGCACGAGAATCAGCGTCAGCAGGGCATACACCGCAACACCGACGAAGGTGGCGGGAATAGCCCACAGCACGGCGCTACCCAGCGTTGGCCAGAGATTCGAGGTGGTTAGCTCGGTGGTGCCGTCGATAAGCCCCGTGCCCCAACCGATGACAGCAGCCATCGCGACCGCAGCGGACAGCGGTACGAGTGTCAGCAAAACAGCGGTGAGACCGTAGATAGCCACCCAGTGGCGGCGAGCCGGCGGAACTTCCTCCGGGAAGCGGTGCTTGGACCGACCGACCTTGCGAGCCGGGGAACCCGACCAGCGCGCGCCAGCCTTGACCTTCTTCTCGCCGGTGACGGTGGAACCCGCCTCGATGTGAGCGTCATTGCCAATACGCGCGCCGGGCAGCAGCGTTGAACGGGCACCGATGCGGGCGTGCTTGCCAATAGTGACCTCGCCGACGTGGACGACATCGCCATCGACCCAGTATCCGGACAGGTCTACCTCCGGCTCGATCGAGCAGTAATCATCCAGTTTGACCAGACCCGTCACCGGCGGCAGCGCGTGCAGATTCACACCCTTACCAATGCGGGCACCCAGCATGCGGGCGTACCACAGCACGAACGGAGCGCCCGCCACAGAGTGGGCGCCAGAGCTCTCCGCCAGGCGTTCGGCCGCCCATAGCCGCAGGTGTACCGAACCGCCACGCGGGTAATCACCCGCGGTGATGTTGCGCGTGAGCAGGCGTGTCGTCGCCGCGTTGATGGGCATGACCCCCAGCGGGGTCAGGAACAGCACGGCCAGTACGGCCACCAACCAGCCTGGTAGCGCCAGCGGTCCGCCGATAACCCAGTTGATAATCGCAAGCCACGTTACCCAGCGCATGCCACGTGCCCACTGCAATGGCACCATGAGGCCCACCTGGGCCCAACGGGTCTTACGGGAGACAGGCGTCGGCTCGGGCACCTTTTCCAGGTGAGCGGTGGGGTCGCTGGTGTCGTCGGCAAGCATGTCGTCGCTGATGAAACCGCGCGCGACCAGCTCTTCAGCGAGATTTCCCAGGCGCGGGTGGTCGTAGAGATCGCGCACGGCGACCTGTGGGGCGCGCTGGCGAATGCGCGCAATGACGCTCGCCGCCGCCAAGGACGTGCCGCCCAGGGCGAAGAAGTCCGAGGCCGCGCCGGGCGCAGGTACGGACAGCACGTCCGCCCAGATGTCGGACAGCCACTTCTCCACAGGGCTCAGCTTGTCGACGTCGCCCTCACCCGCACGCGCAGGCAGTGGCCACGGCAACGCCGCCTTGTCGACCTTGCCGGAGGTACGAACCGGCAGCTCATCCATGATGTGCAGGCGTGGCACCATCGCGGCTGGCATGGCATCGCGGAGAGTGTCCATGCACTTGTCATAGTCCATGGCTGCGGCGTCGCCACCGGCGCCGACGTAGCCGACCAGGATGGAATCGCCAGCACCGGTCTTCTGCACCACGACAGTCGCCTGAGTAGCGCCGGGGAGGGCAGCCAGGTGCGCCTCGACCTCGCCGAGCTCAATTCGCCGACCGCCGATTTTCACCTGATCGTCGACGCGGCCGGTGAAGTACAGTCCGGCCTCGTCCATGATGACGTGGTCGCCGGTGCGATACGCACGCTCCCAGCCGAGGGCTGGCAGCGGTGCGTACTTCTCGGCGTCCTTCTCCGGATCCAGATAGCGTGCGAGTCCCACGCCGCCGATGACCAGCTCGCCCTTGGTGCCCGGTGGGACGGGGTTGCCCTCTTCGTCGATGACGGTGAGGTCCCAGCCGTCCAGAGGAAAACCGATGGTTACGGGCTTGCCGGGCTTCAGCTCGATGCCGGAGGCCACGACGGTGGCCTCGGTGGGGCCGTAGGTGTTCCACATTTCGCGCTCTGGGGTGGACAGACGCTCGACCAGCTCTTGCGGGCAGGCCTCGCCGCCAACGATGAGCAGGCGCACGCTGTCGAGCGCCTCGGCAGGCCACAGGCCGGCCAGTGTCGGCACCGTGGAAACAGCGGTGATGTGGCGGGAAATCAACCATGGCCCCAGGTCCACGCCGGAGCGCACCAGTGAACGCGGGGCTGGCACCAGGCAAGCTCCATTTCGCCAGGCCAGCCACATTTCCTCACAGGAGGCGTCGAAGGCGACGGACAAGCCGGCGAGAACGCGGTCATCCGGGCCGAGCGGTCCTTCCGGGTGGTTCGCCAAGAACCAGCGGGCCTCCGCATCGACAAAAGCGGCGGCGCTGCGGTGGGTGACCGCCACGCCCTTGGGCTTGCCGGTGGAGCCAGAGGTGAAAATAATCCAGCAGTCGTCGTCCGGAGTGGGCTCCTGCGAGATGATCTCGCGTGCGCTCGGCGGTGTCGGTTCCGTCTCTTCCTCGTCGGAGTCGGCATCGGAGTCCAGCGGGCGGGGGCGATTACGTGCCGTGGAGCCAGCCAAATGCAGGCCTTCAGCATCGAAGTAACCGGCGATACCGGCCTCGCCGAAGACCATTTCTGCACGCTCGTCGGGGTCATCCGCATCCACCGGAACGTAGGCGGCTCCGGCGGCCATGATGGACAAGATTGCCAGGTAGAGCTCGCGGCTTCCCGACGGCATCCGCACACCAATGCGGTCGCCGCGACGGATGCCCTGTTCGTAGAGCCACGTAGCTGTGGAATCAATCTCGTTGATCAACTCCGCATACGTGACGACAACCTCGCCGTCATCGATGGCCTCAGCCTCGGGGAACCTTCGCGCGGTCGCCCGGACAATGTCAATGAGTGTGCGCTCAAGCGGCTGTTCCGTAGCGCGTAGGAACTTCGCTTCAGTGGTTGTCACTTAGAAGACCCCTTCTTATTCTTCTTCTTGCGCTTTTTCTTCTTCGACTTCTTACGTTTAGGACGCGGGGCATCGCTTGACGACGTCGCCTGCGTCTTATTCTCCGCCATGTCCTTGGTGTCTGTCTCAGTGGCCGTGACCTCTGGGGTAGTGGTCTCGGGGTTCTTCGCGCCGGCATCGGTTTCGGGGCTTGCAGCGGAGTCGTCGGCAAGCGATGCAAGCAGCGCGCGTACCTCGGGTGCGCATTCGGCGACGGCGGCGCGTTCGGCTCTGCGGAGTGAGCGTCGCAGAGATGCGCGGGTGGTGTTGCCCGTTTCTGTCAGCGCGATGAGCTGGCGGCGTCGATCCTTGGAGTCTCGGGTGCGTTCGACTAGATTTGCCGACTCCAGAGAGTCAATCAGGCGAACCATGTCAGAGCGGTCCATGCCGAGCAGCGCGCTCAGCTCGGTTTGAGCCATGTCGCCGCCATCGGCGATAGCCTCCAGAACCCAATACCCGCGGATGGAAATCGACTCAATCTGAGTGCGGCCCAGAGCCGCGTTGACACTGGCGCGGACAGCCGCATCGAGCTGTGCCAGGCACCAGGACGCGGATTTGCGCAGGGCGGCCGGTGTGACGGCGAGTTCGCTTGCGGAGCCGGGCTTGCACTTGGACTTAGCGCTGGCCTTGTTTTTCGCTTTCGCTCCCTTGCGAGCCTTCTTCGCCTTGGTGCTGCTCTGTGCGTCGACAGCAGGCACCTTCGCGTCTACGTCGGGTGCCACACCACCGCTGGTGTCGGCTGAGTCCGCCGAGGAAAGTACGGATGAATCAGACATACTTCCCATACTAGACAATCTGGGGAACCATCAATAATGGGACATGGCCAACTAATAATGTCCCTGTTTGCCTGCGGATTGTTAGAAGGTCGGTGCTTTGGGGTGGGTAGATAAAAGAAAAACTGCCCTGCAGGTAGGCAGGGCAGTTGTAGTTGATTTAGTTGGCCTTCTCCATTGGGCGGCCGAAGTGCTCCCAGTCGATCATGCCGCCGGTGATGACGATGGTGTCGATACCGTTCTTCTCCAACCAGGAAGAAACCTGAGCGGCACGTCCACCGGAGCGGCACATCAGGTAAATGTCGGAATCCAAATCCAGCTCGCCGTAGCGGGACGGAATCTCTTCCATGGGGATGTGAACGGCGCCGGTGGCGTGGCCGTCATCCCACTCCATCTGTGAGCGGACGTCAATGATCTGTGCGTCTTCGGGTACTTCGGATACGTTTACGGTTTCCATAGTGCGCACTATACGCAATCTGGCCTTATCGCCGGAAGCACAAAGGCCGCCGGAGGAAAACTCCGACGGCCGTAGCGCTGAATCACGGGAACTGCGTCAAAGGTGCGAGCCCCAGAAAGGGAGATTGGCTAGCGCAATTTTTACTTGTGGCTCTTACTTGTGGCGCTCGATAGCCTCAGCCAGGATGCGCTCAGCCTCAGCCTTGTCGCCCCAGCCCGAACCGGAAACTTCCTTGCCCGGCTCCAGGTCCTTGTAGTGGACGAAGAAGTGCTCAATCTCGTCCTTGGTGAACTGGGAAACATCGTCGATGTCCTGGTAGTGGTCGAAGCGGACATCATCCAGGACGCACAGCAGCTTGTCGTCGCCGCCGGCCTCGTCGGTCATCTTGAAAACGCCGAGCGGACGAGCCTTGACAATAACGCCCGGGAAAACCGGCTCCGGCAGAATCACGAGAGCGTCCAACGGATCGCCATCCTCGCCGAGGGTTTCATCGATGAAGCCGTAGTCGGCCGGGTAGGCCATTGGGGTGAACAGGTAGCGGTCGAGGTAGACCTTGCCGGTCTCGTGGTCGACTTCGTACTTGTTGCGCTGACCCTTCGGGATCTCAATAGTGACCTCAACGCTCACGGCGATGACTCCTTATAATCGGTGTACACTTCTCTGACGGCTATCTTATGCGAAACCCGCTCAAAATCGTTTATTTGTGCACCTTAAGTGAGGTTTTGTTTCCAGGAAGAAGGTGTTTGTGACCGTGGGTAGTACCGACTCTGACAGCTCCAAAACCGCCGCTAAGGGCACGCAAAAATCGCCCAGTTCCGTAAAATCCGGCAAGTCCAAGAAGTCGCGTGGACTGAAAATCGGCGGTGCCATCGCCGGTGTTCTCGTTATCGCAGCGGGCAGCGGCGTAGCGGTTGTCGTCAATAACAATCGTCAGATTGTGGTCGATGCGCCGCCCGCCGTCAGTCAAGCTTCTGTTCCCGTGACGGCTGCGCAGTCTTCGCTTGACGACGGCACTCTGGCCCAAAAAGTCAGCGCCATCATGGACGCTGCTGCGGCTGATCCAGCCTTCGGTGAGCTGCATGGAATTGTCAGCGATGCTTCGACCGGCCAGAAACTGTGGGGGATCAATGACACCGCGGTGGCCTTGCCGGCGTCCAGCATGAAGATTCTCACCGCGTCTGCCGCACTGTTGGACTTAGGTGAAGATCATCGGGTTTCCACCCGCGTCTCCCGGGTTACGGGGACTAATGACATCGTTTTGCACGGCGGGGGCGACCCTACCTTAAGCAAGGACGGGGAAGGGTTCTTCCAGGACTCGGCTTCAATCGCTGAGTTGGCGAAAAAGATTTCCGTGGTCATTCCGGAGGGGGTCGGCAAGGTTTATCTCGACAACTCTCTATTCACCGAGAGTTTCCACGAGACCTGGGAGCGCGAGGGGTTGGAGGACGGCTACATCGCACCGGTGGAGTCGGTGATGATGGATGCCGGTCGTATCGATCCGACGAATGAAGAATCGCAGCGCAGCGCCACGCCCGCTGCGGATGCAGTTGATGCGCTGGCCAAGGCGCTTGGTGCGGAAAACGGAGGCAGCCTGAGGGATGCAGCCAAGGATGGTCAGTCACTACCTCTGGACCCAGACATTGTTGCGCTCGTGCAGTCGGCTCCGCTAGTTACCCGTGTGCACGAGATGATGATTTACAGCGACAACGTGCTCGCAGAGTCCATTGCCCGTGAGGTGGCTATCTCTCGCGGTCTGCCGCCGACCTTTGAGGGGGCCGCACGTGCCGTGCGTGACACTCTCGCGGAGCACGGTTTTCCTCTCGATGGTGCGGTGCTGTCGGACTCCAGCGGCCTGAGCACGGATAACCGTATTTCTCCGCAGCATCTCTCCGAGGTGCTCAATTCCGCCGCGGGGCCGGTGGAATCGGCTGAGCAGGGAGGACTGGCGGAGTCGCAGGAGTCGTCGGAAAGCACTGCGTTGCGGTTGCGCCCACTGTTGGACAGCCTGCCGGTGGCGGCAGTGTCCGGCACTCTGGCGACGCGCTTTGCTGGTCAGTCCGGGGCGGGCATCGTCCGTGCGAAGACAGGCACGCTGAATAAAGCCTCGGCGCTGGCGGGGTATGTGGTGACGAAGTCGGGGCAGGTGCTGACGTTCGCATTTATTTCCAATGAAGCGAGCCTGTTGCCAGCAAGAGCTGCGGCGGATAAAGCAGCGAGCGCACTGGCAGATATCTAAACTGAGATTCATTTACCACTGAAAATAATTTGAGGAGATGAATCCGCAATGGCCTCTCACACTTCCGCGATTAGGAACTTGCCAACCGTTCACGAGATTGCCGCACTGGTTCGCGAGGGAAAGCTAAGCCCGGTGGACAGCGTGCAGCGCAGTCTCGACGCTATCGCCAGACTGGATGGAGGGATTCATGCCTTCCGTGAAGTGTGGGTGGATAGGGCTCTGCAGGCTGCGCGGGAACTCGAGCACAGCGAGAACCTCTCGGAGTTGCCGCTCGCAGGTGTGCCATTCGCGCTGAAGGAAAACACCGCTCTAGAGAACCCGTTTGTCCAGCAGTTGACTAGCGCCGGTGCAATCGCAGTGGGAACTACGGTGAATCCGCAGTTCTGTACGTGGGGGACGACGACGCTGCCGGGGCTGGCCGTCGATAATCCGATTCTGCCGGGGCACACTCCGGGTGGGTCCTCCGGTGGATCCGCAGCGGCTGTCGCCGCTGGGATGGTTCCGTTTGCGCAGGGCAACGACGGCATGGGGTCACTTCGTATCCCTGCAGCGTGCTGCGGGCTTTCGACTCTGAAGGCGACCCCGGGAACAATGCCGGGGCGCGTGGGCGGCAATGACTGGTACGGAATGTCTGTCCAAGGGGTGCTCACAGTCAATAACGATGACTTGCGCCTGATCACCAAGATCCTCACAAATGGCATGGTGGATGCGGAGGACCCGGCGAAGACCCTGCCTGAAAACTTCGCAGTCAGCGTGGACACCACTGCGCCCGTATTCGGTTTGAAGGCTGCACCGGAGTACGTCGATGCGGCACAACAGGCGGCGAGAGTATTCGCGGACAAGGGCTTTGCCGTCTCGGAAAAGAACATGCCGTACCCGCTGAACCCACTGCCGATGCTCGCGCGCTGGACTGCGGGGGTGGCGGATCAGCTTCGCGACGAGCCGCGCCCTGATCACCTGGAGTGGCGCAATCGAGTCCACGCCGGCATTGGTCGCTTGCTGCGTTTCACAATCAATGGCCGCCAAGTGGCACGCGATGGCGCTCGCATCGAGCGTGAGCTACCGGGTGACACCATCTTGATTACCCCGGCTCTGGCCAAGAACCCACCGCGAATCCGCGCGTGGCATCGCATGCCCTGGATTGTGAACCTGCTGTCCAATCTGCGTTTCACTCCCTACGTCTCGACGTGGAATTACCTGGGATTCCCGGCTGGCATCGTTGTGGAACCGACCTCTGGGTTGCCGGTGCAACTGATTGCGCGCCCGACCCAGGAGCGAATTCTGCTTACCGCGATGGAAACCATCGCAAGTGGTGGGCGCGTTGGCTAGACCTTTTTGGCCGGACCGCAGCCCTCATTTCCTCATCATTCGGCACGCTGTCCGCGCGATAGTGCAGCAGGTGGGGCAGGAATTGGGCAGCGGTGTCGTCATTGGGCTTTCCGGTGGTGCGGATTCGCTGGCCCTGACCGCCGGGGCCTGTGCGGAAGCTCTCGGGCCCAAGGGTGCGCTGGCCGGCCGCAAAGTCCACGCCGTCGTAGTTGATCATCAGCTTCAGCAGGGCTCTGCAGAAGTTGCCGAGCGCGCCGCCCACATTGCTCGGGGGATGGGGGCTACGGCCGAGGTTATCGCGGTCGATATCAACAACAATTCCGACCGTGGTCCCGAATATGAGGCGCGTTTGGCACGACACGCAGTGCTACGGGAGGTCGCCCAATCTCGAGGTGCGGCGCTGATGCTCGCTCACACCTTGGACGACCAGGCGGAAACAGTTTTGCTGCGGCTGGCCAGGGGAGGCGGTCCGCAAGCGCTGTCCGCCATCCGCGACAACCTCACGTGGTCTGACGGGACTCGGATTCTGCGCCCGCTGCTCGGTGTGCGACGCTCAGATACTCAGCTCTGCTGCGAAGAGCTGGGCTTGAAGGTGTGGCACGACCCGCACAACCATGACGACCATTACGCCCGCGTCCGGGTTCGAAAGACGATTTTGCCGCTGCTGGAGCAGGAGCTGGGTCCGGGAGTTGCGGAAAATCTCGCTAAGACTGCGGCGATTGCAGCAGTCGACAATGACTTTTTGGACGCTCACGCCGAGTCGGCTCTGCATGCGCTGCTGGGGGAGGAAGAGGCGTCGGCAAGCGGGAGCCTGTCTGTGCGAGGGGTGGCTGAGCTTGACGACGCCATCGCGGTGCGCGTCCTCGCGCGTTGGTTGAGGCAGGCGGGTGCGGAGCCCAGTAGTAAACAAATCGACATGGTGATGGCGCTCGTGCACCGCTATCACGGACAGGGCGAAGTGCCGGTGACCCGAGGTCGCGATGGTGCCGACAGAAATGCCAGGTTGGTCGTTGAGCGAAAAGATGGCACTCTACAATTGGTAATGAATCGTCCCGCGGTGCCTTAAGAAGGGTGCCGCAATCCAACTTCCGGCGGCTGAGAACAATCGGTTGCCATAACCCTGAACTTGCCCTGGGGCAGTTACGCTCCATCGACACGCCGCCATAGAAGTGCGGAAAGGAAATGCGATGCATGATGTGAAGGATTTCAACGTCCCCGCAAACCCCTACGGCGATGAGGTAGAGGCAGTTCTCATTGGCGAAGAGGAGCTGCATGCTCGCATTGACGAGATGGCGCATCGTGTGAATGAGAAGTACAAGGATGCCGACAGCGATCTGATTCTGGTCGCAGTGCTGAAGGGCGCGGTGTTCTTCCTGACTGACTTCGCCCGTCAGCTCAGCATTCCCAGCCAGATGGAGTTCATGGCGGTTTCCAGTTACGGAAACTCCACCTCGTCGTCAGGCGTGGTGCGTATTTTGAAGGACCTGGATCGCGATATTGAGGGACGCGATGTCGTGATTGTCGAGGACATCATTGACTCCGGCCTGACCCTGTCCTGGTTGATGAAGAACCTGCGCAACCGTAATCCGCGCTCCCTGGAGGTCATTACGCTGTTGCGTAAGCCAGAGGCTGTGCGCACCAGCCTGGATGTTGCGGATGTTGGCTTCGACATTCCGAACGAGTTCGTCATCGGTTACGGCCTGGATTACGCCGAGCGCTACCGCGACCTGCCGTACGTCGGCACGCTTCACCCGCGCGTTTACCAGGGCTAGGTCTGTCTTCGGCGCTTATTGCACAGTGCCGATGCTTGACGACGGGCATTGCGCGCTTACCCTCCCGCAGTTCTAGCTGTCTTCTAGCTGTGAAAAGTAGGAGTTGGAAACTTTTTTCGGTTGCGATGCGTTATGCCTACTGTGGGGTCAGGTGCCATGAGCCCTGGCCCCACGTTGTGTCATTGATGCGTCTTCGAGAAGAACTCGTTGATGCGTACAATTAATAAAAGCAACTAATAGATGTAGAGAGCGAAAAGCGAACCCACTGTATGGACAAGAAAAAGGTGTTCCGGTTTGCCACCGTTGCCGGCATCATCCTGATTATCCTCTTTGCTATTACTCAGCTGGCGGATGATTCCCGGGAATACCGCGAGGTGGATACGTCCGTTGCCCTGACCCAGTTGGATAAGGGCAACGTCACGGAAGCTCAGATTGACGATCGCGAACAGCGAATTCGCCTCACCCTAAAGAAGGGCGTGGAGGTCGAGGGTACTGAGGACGTCACGAAGGTGATGACCAAGTACCCAGCGCGTGCGACCGACCAAGTCTTTGACAAGGTCACCGCCGCCGAGGGCATGGAGAAGTTCGATACCAAGGTCACGCAGGATTCCTTCCTGATGTCCACCTTGGGCTTCCTGCTGCCGATGGTGATCTTCTTCTTCGTCATCATGTACTTCTTCAGCCGCATGCAAGGCGGCAAGAACGGCATGTTCGGCTTTGGTGGCAACCGCGCCAAGCTGCTGAACAAGGAGACCCCGACCAATACGTTCGAGGATGTTGCTGGTGCCGATGAGGCCGTCCAGGAGCTCGACGAGATTAGGGATTTCCTGCAGCACCCAGCTCGCTACGAGGAGCTCGGCGCGAAGATTCCGCGTGGTGTTCTGCTCTACGGTCCTCCCGGTACCGGTAAGACCTTGCTGGCCCGCGCCGTCGCTGGTGAGGCAGGAGTGCCTTTCTACACCATCTCGGGTTCGGACTTCGTTGAAATGTTCGTCGGTGTCGGTGCCTCTCGTGTCCGTGACCTGTTTAATCAGGCCAAGGAAAACAGCCCGTGCATTATCTTCATCGACGAGATTGACGCCGTCGGTCGCCAGCGTGGTGCCGGTATGGGCGGCGGCCATGATGAGCGTGAGCAAACCCTGAACCAGCTGCTGGTGGAGATGGATGGTTTTGGTGATCGTCAGGGCGTAATCATCATGGCTGCGACCAACCGTCCGGATATTCTCGACCCGGCGCTGCTGCGTCCCGGCCGTTTTGACCGACAGATTCCGGTGGGCGCACCAGACCTGAAGGGCCGCGAGGCAATTCTGAAGGTCCACGCCCGGAACAAGCCGCTTGGACCGGATGCGGATCTGACGTCGCTGGCGAAGCGCACCGCCGGTATGAGCGGTGCTGATCTGCAGAACGTGCTGAATGAAGCTGCGCTGCTGACCGCTCGCGTCAACGGCAACATCATTACTGCGGATGCGCTGGAAGAGGCAGTCGACCGAGTTATCGGCGGTCCGCGCCGTACCTCCAAGGTGATTTCCGAGCAGGAGAAGAAGGTCACCGCCTACCACGAGGGTGGCCACACCCTGGCTGCGTGGGCGCTGAAGGACATCGAGCGTGTTTACAAGGTCACCATCTTGGCTCGCGGTCGCACTGGTGGACATGCGCTGACCGTCCCCGAGGACGACAAGGGCATGTATAACCTGCCAGAGCTCTTTGCCCGTCTGGTCTTCGCCATGGGTGGTCGCGCTGCCGAGGAGCTGGTTTTCGGACTGCCGACTACCGGTGCTTCTGCCGATATTGAGCAGGCCACCAAGATTGCTCGCGCCATGGTGACCGAGTACGGCATGTCGCCGGAGCTCGGCCCGGTGAAGTACGGGGAGGAGCAGGGCGACCCGTTCGTCGGCCGCGGTGGCAGCGGCTCTTTGGACTACTCTCCGGAGGTGGCAGCAACCATTGATCAGCAGGTTCGTTTGCTGATCAATAAGGCTCATGACGAGGCCTACGCCATCTTGAAGGAAAACCGCGACACTCTCGATGTTCTGGCTGAGAAACTGCTGGAGAAGGAGACTCTGCGTCGTCCGGATCTGGAAGTTATCTTCACCGATGTCGTTCCCCGTGAGCGCCTGAACTTCTTCGATAGCGACACTAAGCACCCGGCCGATGGCCGCGAGCCGGTGAAGACACCGGTGGAGTTGGCAATCGAGCGCGGCGAGGAACCGCCGAAGCGTGTCAACATCTTCGCGCCGGTGCGCCGCCGCGAACCGGAGAACCAGGACGCGGGCAACAACGGCAATGGTCAGGGGCCGGCAGGCTCCGCTGGTGCCGGTAATGCTAGTGTCCCGGGTTTGCCGGGCGCCCAGCAGGACCGACCGAATGTTCCGGTTTACGGTGGCACCCCACCGCCGGCTGGTTGGACCGCTCCAGGTTGGCCGCCGAAGGATACCGGCAGCACGCACAGTTCGGCTCCCGCACCGGCACCGGCGCCTGCGCCGACTCCTCGCCCTGATGGGCAGAACCAGCCGGGTTCGCAGGAAGGCCAGGGCAACGCGCGTGGCCAGCACCCGGGCACTGCTAACTACCCGGCAGGTGCGCCGGACTTCGGCTCGAAGGCAACCGGTACGGGTAGTAACGGTGGCAACGGCCCCGCGAATATCCCTGCCCCTCCGAAGATGCCGTGGGACAGGCAGGGCGGACGTCACCGCCAGGACAACTCTGGCAGCGATGCCACCCCGACTACGGTGATGCCGTCGGCAGGACAACAGCAGGAGCTGCGCGGATTCCGCCTGCCGGATAACGAGCAGCCGGAACACACAGAACGTCCGGAAAACCCGAAGAACGCCGACAATTCCGATGACAAGGGGGCACAGATGCACGATTCGGATAAGGACGGCGTCGTCAAGCGAAACGAAGACAACAGCGCCTGGCAGGACAAGCCGGACACCAACGAGGAGCGATAAGTACACATCATGGAGCGCGAATTCGATCAGGGGCGGGCCGAGGCTGCGGTTCGTGAACTGTTGATTGCCGTCGGTGAGGATCCCGACAGGGAAGGCCTGAAGGAGACACCGGCGCGAGTGGCGCGAGCCCACCGTGAGGTTTTCGCGGGCCTGTTTGAAGATCCGTCTGAGGTGCTGGCAAAGACCTTCAACGAGGATCATCAAGAACTCGTTTTGGTGAAGGACATCCCGATTTACTCCACCTGTGAGCACCATTTGGTGCCGTTCTTCGGCGTTGCCCACATTGGTTACATCCCGGGCAAGGACGGTCGTGTGACGGGCTTGTCCAAGCTCGCTCGTCTGGTCGATGGCTATGCGAAGCGCCCGCAGGTGCAGGAACGTCTGACCAGTCAGGTTGCGGATGCCTTGGTGGAGCGGCTGGATCCGGCCTCGGCGATCGTCGTCATTGAAGCGGAGCATCTCTGCATGGCCATGCGCGGTATCCGCAAACCGGGTGCGCGCACGGTGACCTCAGCCGTCCGCGGTGGCTTCAAGACGGATGCCCGTTCGCGCGCAGAGGCAATGGCGCTCATCCGCAAGAGCTAACGCAACAGTTAAATGGTCGATTGGAAAGGCTGGACAACAAGGTGACTGAATCCCCCTTGCAAGCGCAGGCAGGACAGCCGGCGGAGATGGGTATCGAGAATCAGCTCTGCAAAGTGATGGGCATTGTCAACGTCACCGAGGACAGCTTTTCCGATGGCGGCCTGTACAAGACCTTCGACGCGGCGATTGCCCATGCGCACGAGCTGCTCGCTGAAGGCGCACATATTCTCGACATCGGTGGCGAGTCCACTCGCCCCGGCGCACACCGCGTTTCCGAGGATGAGGAAATTGCCCGAGTCGTGCCGGTGGTCCGTGAGCTCGCGGCAGACGGGCACCTGATCAGCGTCGATACTATGCGCGCAAGTGTCGCAGAGGCAGCAATCGCCGAGGGCGCGGTGTTCATCAACGATGTCTCCGGCGGTCTCGCAGACCCCAACATGTACGCAGTCTGCGCCGATGCCGATGTGCCCATCTGTCTGATGCACTGGAAGACCGATCGCTTTGGCTCCGCTTCTGGGCGCGCCGAAACTCACCCGGACGGCATTGTCGCCGATGTCCGTGAGCACCTGCTTCAGCTTGTCGACGGTGCCATGGGCGCCGGAATCGTCGAGGAAAATATTGTCCTCGACCCAGGCTTGGGCTTTGCCAAAAACGCCGATGACAATTGGGCGCTCCTCCACGACCTGCCGGAGCTTATTGACCTCGGTTTCCCCGTGTTGGTCGGTGCTTCCCGCAAGCGTTTCGTCGCCGCCGTTGGCAGTGAGGCACGCGCACCAAAGCAGGCTGATGCCGCGACTACCGCAATTTCCGCGCTGTCCGCAGCGGCGGGCGCATGGGCGGTTCGAGTTCACAATGTGGCCGACAACCTCGACGCAGTGCGTGTGGCGCAGGCATGGAACCTTGGACGTTCACTGACCGGTTACACAGCGGCCGGCGACTATCCGGAAGGTGGGTCTAACCGCGCTGCGCAGCACGACGAGTCGGCTGCGGAATCGCCAGCCGAGTCGACTCTGGAAGGAGACGCGTAAACACAGTGGCTGATCGCATTGAACTCAAAGGTCTGAAAGCCCACGGCTACCACGGTTGTCTCGACTTCGAGCGCCGGGATGGCCAGGACTTCATCTGTGATGTCACCCTGTGGCTGGATTTCTCCGGTGCTGCTGCGAGCGATGAGCTGGACGACACCGTCAACTACGCCGACATTGCAGCCACAGCGCACGGGATTTTGACCGGCACTCCTCGCAACCTCATCGAAACAGTCGCGACCGAGATCGCCGAAGCAGTGCTTGCCGACGACGACGCCCGCGCCGAACGCGGATTGTCCCCACTGTTGCATGCGGTGGAAGTGACCATTCACAAACCACATGCGCCCATTCCGCTCGACTTCGATGACGCTGCGGTGACAGCCCGCCGTTCGCGGAAGAAGCGGTTGGCATGATTCGCGCAGTTCTTTCTATCGGCGCGAACATGGATCGCGCGCGAGAAAACCTAACAGGTGTGCAGGACTTCTTCGCCGATGAATTGGTCGCAGCCTCAAAAATTTATGCCACCCCGCCTTGGGGTGGGGTAGAGCAGGGCGACTTCCTCAACGCCGTACTCATTGTTGACACGCGCCGGACACCAATGGAGCTACTGGAAGCTGGTTGGAAACTGGAAAATGACGCTGGTCGAGTGCGTGAAATTCACTGGGGGCCGCGGGCGCTCGACGTGGACATTGTGCAGGTCATCGACAAGGAATCCGGCGAGGAGATTATTTCTGACGATTCGACTCTGACCCTGCCGCACCCGTGGGCAACCGAGCGTGCCTTTGTGCTGGTGCCATGGCTCGACGCCGACCCGGATGCCGAATTGGAGGGAGTTCGGGTCGCGGAACTCGTCGATAAGCTGGCACCTGAAGACGTAAACGCGGTGCGCCTAGCAGACAGCGCGGATGGAGAAGGGGCCTAGAGATGAAACCGACCTCACCGATTACGTTGGCAGCATCTGCGCTGGTTCTCGCGCTGGCGTCATGGATGATCCTGGCACAGTTTTTCGGTGCGCTCGGGCCGCGAAGTTGGTGGGACCTGGGGTTTCCCTGGCTGCTCACAGCCGTCTGTGTGGCGGCAGCGCGGTGGATTAAGTCGGTACTGAAAGAGGCGAAGGTCGGGCAGGATCGCAGCCAGGTGCAGCCGTTAACGTTGTCGCGATGGTTGGTGGTCGGTACGGCATCCGCGTGGTTGGGTGCGATTCTCGGAGGACTGTACGCCGGTGGCGTGCTGTGGGCTGTGCCGAAGTGGACGGAGCTTGCGGCCGCACAGGCCGACGGGCCGATCATGATTGTCGGCACAGTATCCAGCATTTTGCTCGCTGCGGCGGGGCTGTGGCTGGAAAAAGTTTGCCAATTGCCAACTGATGGCGAAAATTCTTCGCCTCCTAGCGGGGAAATGGGAACTAACTCGGTAGGGTGGGAGTTATGACTGACCTCTCCAACGCCGGTAATGACCCGAAGCGCTCGGGTGATGCCGCATATTTTCAGGGCGACGCGGCAGCTACTTCGTCGGATATGGCCGAGTCTCCGTCTCCGTCGCCTTCTTCGGCTTTCGAAAGCTACTCCGCTGGGGCTAACTCCGGGGCTGATGCGGCATATGCAGATGAGCAGAGCAATGATGTGACGAAATTCAGTTCTACCGATGGTATGACGGAGAAAACCGCCGTCATTCTCATGGTTGTGCTGCTGATGCTCGCGGTGATTGCCAGTATCGTCATGCTCTTTGCCTCCTCTGCCGGGTGGATGAAGGTTGCCGTGCTGCTGGCGTTGTGGTCGGCAGTTATCGGGGCTGTGCTGGTGACTCGATACCGCAAGACCATTGCGCTGGAGCGCAAGCGGTTGGAGACAATCGAGGAACTGCACAAGGTGGAGCTTGACCGCGAGCTGGCTACTCACCGTGAGCAGGAGCTGATTCTCGAGCAGAACTACCTGGACTCGCTTGAGGGTAACAACGATGACAACATTGCGGCGCTGCGCGCTGAGGTCTTTGCACTGCGTGCCCAGCTTGCTGAGTTCATGGGGGAGGATTTCGACGACGAGCAGGTTGCTCTTCGCGCCCAGGCCGAGCGTCTGCGTGAGCTCGACTCGCCACAGCAGGCCTCGCCGATGAAGGATCCGACCGGTCACGACCGGCCGACACCACGCGCGACTTCCCACCGCGCTGAGATGACCGCTAACGGCACTGTTGGCGTTCATACCCAGCACGGCGGCACGGGCTCCGCTTCCTCCGCTTCGCCGGTTGAAGACGCCGAGGCTACCGACATGCGCCGTACATTCTCGCCGTCTGGCCAGCCGGTTGACGTCCACGAAGTCGCCGATTCCAAGGATGACGAAGCCGTTTCCAAGGAGAAGTTCTCCACTAACTCTTTCCGCGCCATCAACTGGCAGGAAACCCCGGCCGAGGACGCCGCAGAGGATGATTCTCAGGGCGGTGCTCACGAGGCACACGGTGCACGGCACCCATTCGCTGCGCCGGAATCGGACGATGCCTCGGACTCTCCGACTCGCCAGCTGCAGGCCATTCGCGATGAGGACCTCGCAGAAGAGCCAGCTCAGAAACCGGCTCAGGCTCCTGAGCAGGAGCCTGCAAGCCACGGTCGGCGCCGTGCTGAGGACAACAAGGGCAGCCTGACGGTTGCCGAGCTGATGGCGCAGATGCGCAAGAAGAGGGAGCAGCGCGAGGACGAAGAGGCCTAGTCGCTTACCGAGTATGCGCGGCCTACTCACTGCACATAGCTGGTTTGGTCTAACCTAGTCAGTCATGACGCAAAGCCAGCATGATTCCCATCCCCATCGGACAACCGCTCCGCGGTTGGCGGTGGGGATTATTTCTGCCGGAAAAGTCGGGGTCGCGCTCGGCCAGGCGTTAGAGCACTGTGGGCATCGTGTCACTCACGTGGTCGCGCGCTCACCAGAATCTGTCACACGAGCGCATCTACGTCTCCCGAACGCACAGGTTAGTAGCATTGCCGACACAGCTTCCACCTGCGAGCTCATCGTTATCGCCGTGCCGGATCGCGCCATCGCAGAGGTCGCCGAGGACGTCGCCCGCCATGTCGGCCCCGGACGCATCGTCATGCATACTTCTGGTTCCCTCGGGCGTGCCGTGCTCGATCCGGTCGCACTCACCGGCGCGCTGACCATCGCCGCCCATCCCGCAATGACATTCGCAGGGCTTGACGACGACTCCGAGCTCCTGACCGGCTGCCCATGGGGCATCACGGTTGGGGATGAGCTCGCGAAAACAGTCAGTGAACTGCTCATTGGTGAACTCGGCGGTCGTCCGGTGTTCATCAACGAACGTCACCGCGGTCTCTATCACGCGGCTATGGCCCATGGCTCAAACGGTCTGGGCGCAGTTGTGGTCGATGCAGTAGAAATGCTGGCAACCACTATCGGCGGAGACACCGCAGCCGAAGACACCGACCTAGCTGAGCTGCGTCGAGGCCAGGCCGCCGAGCTGCTCCGTCCACTGCTGGAAGCTTCATTGGACAATGCCTTGAGGTGGGGTTCCCGGGGGCTGACTGGCCCGGTGACGCGGGACGACCTTGGGACCGTCGTCAAGCACGAACGTGAAATTGAAGCGGTGGCACCGGAAATGGGAACCGCCTACCTGGCTCTTGCCGAGCGCATCGCCGAGCTGCGCGGCGCCAACGAGGTTTTGCGGTACCTACGCCGATGAGCTGAGCGGACTGGCTGTTCTGGTCATCCGGGATGTGGCGTAAGGTATTGCCGTCGGGCGAAAAGTTTGGTCCGGTAGATCTGAACGCGGAGGAAACATGACGGGTTATACCGCCGGAGAGACAACTGTTCACAAGACTATTGCGGGAATCGCGCAGGTCACCCGTGCGTTGCGGAAGACCGGGCGGCCGGTGGTGCTCGTACCTACGATGGGTGCGCTACACCAGGGGCACCTTGAACTAGTACAGGCCGCGAAGACGCTGCCGCGCGCTGTTGTGGTGGTGTCGGTTTTCGTCAATCCTCTGCAGTTCGGTGAGGGGGAGGACTTTGACGCCTACCCGCGGACTCTGGAGGAAGACGTTGAGAAGCTCCGCGCTGTCGGTGCTGAGCTGGTCTTTGCGCCGAACGCGAAGGAGATGTACCCCAACGGTTTCCGCACGACGGTGCAGCCGGGGCCGCTGGCTTCGGAGCTCGAAGGTGCTACTCGCCCGGGGCACTTTGCCGGTGCGTTGACGGTGGTCAACAAGCTTTTCAACATCACCAACTGCACTGATGCCGTTTTTGGTGAGAAGGACTACCAGCAGCTGTGCCTGATGCAGCAGATGGTCACTGACCTGAATATGCCGGTGCAGTTGCACGGTGTACCGGTGATTCGCGAGGCCGACGGGTTGGCTATGAGCTCCCGCAACCGCTATCTGTCCGAGGAGCAGCGCAATCTCGCAGTAACCCTGTCCGCCGCGCTGACTGCTGGTGCTTTTGTCGCGGACCGTGGTGCGGATGCTGTGCTGGAAACCGCGCGTGGTGTGCTCGCCAGCCAGCCTGAAGTCGAGTTGGATTACTTGGAGCTGCGTGACGCTGCGCTCGCCCCGCTTTCCGACGAGGCGTTGCGCGGCGACGGCCAGGAGACTGAAGCTCGCCTGCTGGTTGCTGCGAAGGTCGGCACTACTCGTCTCATTGATAATGTTGGCTTGATTCTGGGTGCGCCGCGCCCGGATTCGGCAAACGGTTTCGGGCAGCTCGGGCAGAAGGACGCCGAAATTGCGTCGGCGGCTCTGTCGGCGGCGGGGCTGGACGGCGAATTGACTGAGGAAGAGGCCGCTGAGTTGGCTGAGCTGCAGGAAAAGGTTCGTGCTGCTCGAGATGCTCGTCTGAAAGATGAGTCCAGCAGAGAAACTCTGAAGAACGCTGGCTTTGGCGTTGAGCAGGACAGCGAGTAGGACGGCTTTTAGAAGTAGTTTCTCGTGGCTGGGAAGTTGTCGTATTATAGTGTGCCGACTAATAACCTGCCACGCTAAGGGGTGCCGCGGTAGGCAAGCATCCAGGGGACAAATCCAGGAAGGGACCTACCTTTTTCATGTTTCGCACTATGTTGAAGTCCAAGATTCACCGCGCCACGGTGACTCAGGCTGATCTTCACTACGTTGGATCGTGCACGATTGACGCTGATTTGATGGAAGCGGCCGACCTGCTTGAAGGTGAAGCCGTCGACATCGTCGATATCAATAATGGCAACCGGCTTACTACTTACTGCATTACCGGAGAGCGCGGCTCGGGCATCATTTCTATCAATGGTGCCGCCGCTCGTCTGATATCGCCGGGTGATCTGGTTATTATCATCGGCTACGGAATGATGGATGACGCTGAGGCGCGTACGTACAAGCCGAATGTCATCTTCGTCGATGAGGACAACAAGATTCTGGAAAGTGGCAATGACCCGGCGGATGTGCCGGAGGGTTCTGATTTGAAGAATCCGCGTAGCCCGGAGAACCAGGGCTAGTCCACGTAGCCCGCAGAGCTGGGGCTCGACTGCGTAGTTGGAGAGAAGAGTCGAGCCGGAGAACCGCAACACCAGGGTGTTCACTTTGCGTTAAAGCGCAAGTCATTAGACCGTCAGCTAAAGCTCATTGGCGAGTTGATTTTTAGAAACCGAAAGGTAACGCAACGTCCTTAGCTTCTTAGAGGATCTAAAAGTTTTAGTTTTCCATTTCCTCACCTAGTCGAAGCTATACAAAGGCGGTCTCCCCGTGGTTCGTATTGGCAAGAATCTGCTGACAAATCCTTTTGCTACCTCTCGCAGCTCTCTGACCTGCACTTACAAGTGTGGTAATGCTTGTGCTGACGATGCTCCGA
The DNA here is from genome assembly GCF_001807105.1 of Corynebacterium sp. HMSC14H10. Classification (NCBI taxonomy): domain Bacteria; kingdom Bacillati; phylum Actinomycetota; class Actinomycetes; order Mycobacteriales; family Corynebacteriaceae; genus Corynebacterium; species Corynebacterium sp. HMSC14H10. Next base: position 38,535 of record NZ_KV787411.1, read on the forward strand.
ACGAGTTCTCGGACAACCAGTACTTCGGTGATGTTGCGAAGGAGGCGTTCTCCCAGCGCGCATTCTCCCGTCGCGCGGCACTGAAGGTCACTGGTGCTAGTGCTCTTGCGGTCGGCGGTGGCGCCGTGCTGGCCGCTTGCTCCTCTGATGATTCGGGCAGCGCCGCAGGTGGCTCCGACGCCTCCGGTACCGCTGCTGCCGGTGACGGTAGCAAGGGCGAATCGCCGGAGGGTATGCGTTTCGACGCCGTCAAGCCGAACACGGAAGACGCAGTCGTTATCCCGGACGGCTACGAGCAGAATGTTCTGATTCGCTGGGGCGACCCAATCCACGAGGGTGGCCCGGAGTTCGACTTTGACAAGCAGACTCCGGAAAACCAGCTGAAGCAGTTCGGCTTCAACAATGACTTCGCTGGCCTGATTAAGGCTGAAGACGGCACACTGCTGTACGTCTGCTCGCACGAGTACACCACCGAGCCGATGATGTTCCGTGCTTACAAGAAAGAAGATGCTACTAAGGAGCAGGTCGACATCGGACTGGCTGCCCACGGCCAGACCATCCTTGCTGTGGAAGAGGATGACAAGGGATTCCTGAAGCCAATCCTGAGCGACAAGCGTAACCGTCGCATTACTGGCTTCACCGAGTTCACAGTCGACGGCCCGGCTGCTGGTCATGATCTGCTGAAGACCAAGGCTGACCCGACCGGTATGAAGGTCGAGGGAACTTTGAACAACTGCTCCGGTGGTGTTACTCCGTGGGGTACCTACCTGTCCGGTGAGGAGAACGTTGACCAGTACTTCGGCAACGTTGGCAAGCTCGACGACGAAGAAGCTGTTAAGAAGCTCAAGCGCTACTCGGTCAAGAATGAAGAGCTGTCCGACCGCGCGTGGGAGAAGTACTACGACCGCTTCGATGTCTCCAAGGAGCCGAATGAGCCGAACCGCTTCTTCTGGCTGGTAGAGATTGACCCATCTGACCCGAACTCCACCCCGGTCAAGCACACCGCACTGGGCCGTTTCAAGCATGAAGCCGGTCAGATCTACGTCACCGACGACGGCACGGTCGTGTGCTACTCCGGCGACGACGAGCGTTTCGAATACATCTACAAGTTCGTCTCCTCCCGCAAAATTAAGGAGGGGGACCTCAAGCACAACATGGGCATTCTGTCCGAGGGCACTCTCTACGTCGGTAAGTTCAACGGTAATTCCGAGTCCGAGATTGACGGCTCCGGTGAGCTGCCGAAGGACGGCCGTTTCGACGGTGACATTGAGTGGCTTCCGCTGATGACCGCCAAGGCAGACGGCAAGCACGACTCCCACGTTGATGGCATGACCGCCGAAGAGGTCTGCATCTACACCCGCATCGCCGGTGACAAGGTCGGTGCGACCCGTATGGATCGCCCGGAGGATATCGAGCCGTCTCCGAAGACCGGTAAGGTCTACGCGGCGCTGACCAACAACAAGTACCGCGGTAAGGCGGGCGCGAAGGACGACAAGGGCAAGGAACGCAAGGATGGTGCAGGGCGCCCGCTTGCCGACGCCGTCGAGGTCGCACCAATCACCGAGAACAAGAATGGCCTTGTTCTGGAGATGGAAGATGACCACGCCGGTACCAAGGGCAAGTGGAACCTCCTGCTGGTCTGTGGTGACCCGAACGAGGCTTACACCTACTTCGGTGGCTTCGACAAGGAATCGGTCTCGCCAATTTCCTGCCCGGACAACGTCGCCTTTGACGAGTACGGCAACCTGTGGGTTTCCACCGACGGCAACGCGCTGGACTCCAACGACGGCCTTTTCGCCGTTGCCGTCGAAGGCGAGCGTCGTGGTGAGACCAAGTGCTTCCTGACTGTTCCGGTTGCTGCAGAGACCTGTGGTCCGCAGATCTTCTCCAACCGCGTGATGGTCAACGTCCAGCACCCGGGCGAAATCGAGACGGATCAGGGTCATCCAGTCGGCGACAACCCGGACCCGACCACCAACCCGACCTCGCACTGGCCGGACGGTGGCAAGGAGCAGCCACGCCCGGCCGTCGTTCAGGTTGTACGCACTGATGGCAAGAAGATTGGTGTGTAGGTTGCCCTTGGCAAGGAGCTAAGCAGAAACGCGCGGATTAGCGCGTAGACCTATCGCGGCGCGTCTCGAACGAAAATAATGTTCGACGGCGCGCCGCGACTGTATTCGGTAGAAAGTTAGTAATCGGGCGTTTACTTAGCGCCACCACACTATCGATGGGATTAATCCTAGTGAACAGCATTGTCATAATCGGCATCATCCTCGTTGTCATCGGGGTCATCGTCGTTGTTGTAGCGCGTCGGAATACTCAGGTTCCGGGTTCTGATCGGGAGCGCTTCGTCGATCCACTGATGACTGATGAGTACCGTAAGTACGGTCCAACCTCTGTCGCGCCGGGCGCAATCCTGAACTACGGTGGTGCCTCCCATGTTGTGCGCGGATCACTTGAGCTCTCTCAGGGGCCGTTCCGCTGGTGGGAGCATCTCGTCGACGGTGGGACGGATGGTTCTTGGTTCGGCGTTGAGGAAGATGAAGGTGAAGTCATCCTCACCTGGTGGCGCAAGCTTCCAGGTAGCTTCGAACCAACTAATCCCATCGTTGTCGACGGGGTGGAGTACTGGGAGGAGGAGCGGGGAACCGCCCGCTACACCGCGATTGGCACCACTGGGCTGCCGCCGGAGGGGGCTACGGACTTCGTCGACTACAAATCCGGTGACGGTCGCTTGCTCGGGCTGGAACGCTACGGTGACTCGATGTGGGAAGCGTCCACCGGTATTAGGATTCTCCCCGGTGAGATTGATGTCATGGCAGCGCCGGACCATAATCCGGACGCGGACAATCGCTAGTGGCGGTCGCTATGTCGCTGGCAATTCTAGATGTGCCGTTCAAAGACACTGCTGCGGAGCAACTCCGCATTGCTTTTGACGGCCAAGTCCCGGACACCCTCTGCGAGGCGGTTATCTCTCACCCCGACGGCACAACACCGCCGCTGACGCTCGGAGTCCTCGGAGCGTCGCATGTGGTTTTCGTCGGTAAGCGGGAGAACCCGTGCTTTACCGAGGAGATTTCCTGTACCGCGGCACACGGCGTGCCCCTGAGTGAGGCGGGAGTGATGGTGAAAGCTCGTGTGGAGAACCTCTCGCCAGAAGCCTTCGTTCAGCGCGCAGATGCTTTACGACGCGAGTTCGGTACAGGGCATCCTCATTCGGTTGTCGCGGAGTTCCCCGGTTCGCCCGGCGCGCTGACTGTGTTGGCTGCAGAGCCGATTGAGCAGGGGTATCGCTGGGATACGTGGCACGGCTACCCGCCGGGGCAGCTCGTGTGGACGTCGAATACTTGGACTGCCGTCGCTGGTAACCATGGGGCCGAGGCAGACCGCGTAAAGGGAGGTTCCTGAGTCTATGGGACGCGGAAGTATTGGTTACGCACTGATCGTTGTCGGCATTGTGGTCACTCTGGCCGGTTTCTTCGTCGGCGGGAAATCTGCGGAAGAGAGGATTAGCGAGCGCTATCAGTCCGCGCCCGGCGCAGCATCTGCGACGCAGGTCAGCAGCGGAATAGATCGACGTTGGACCTGTGGCGACCGCGACCCCATTGAGGTGGGGCGTGAGCTGAAAGAAGAGATTAAGCCACAGGCTTACAACGAAGATGGCGGGGCAGCGTACCTGAGGACGAAGAAGCACCTGTTCATCGTTTCGCGTCAGACCCCTGAGGCAGGGTCAAAGGACACGTGCCTGATAACCAGAGAATCACTTAGTGGCCGCTATTCGGGTGGGCACTTCATCTATCTCGGCCCCGGTTTCGGTCCCTCCGCCCCCTCCGGCGGTTCGGGTGGATCGGCCGGATCATTCGGAGGAGCGAAATAAACATGGGACCAGTAACGTACATGGACACCACCGGGACGGCTATCCTCACGGCGCAGTCGGAGACATCGGAGCCAGCGCAGTCGGTCGTGGCCTCAACTGTGGGCGAGCATCTGGCCGTCGGAGTGCCGGCCACCGTCGGTTACTTCCTTGCGGGTGCCCTAGTGCTCGTAGTTGGATTCATTGTCCTTGATCTGATTACTCCTGGGAAACTGCGTGACCTGGTGTTTCTCGAAAACCGTGCGGGCGCCGCGATGATAGCGGGCTCACAGCAGATTGCACTGGCCTGCATTGTCGTTTCGGTAATCCGCGCATCCGACGACGCTCTGATGATTGGCCTGGGGGAGACCCTCGTTTACGGTGCACTCGGCATTGTGTTGCAGGCAGCATCGCTGCTGGTGCTGGAAGCTCTGATTCCGGGGCGCTTCCGCGATGTCGTAATGGACGCGAAGGTACGCCCCCGAGCGGTGTTGGCCGCGACCACCTTCATTGTTATCGGTGTGATTAACGCGGTGGCGCTGTCATAAATGGAGACCACCACGACTTCCCGGCGCTGGCGGGCTCTCCTGCTGGGCTCTGTGGCGGCCTGTGCTGCCTGCGGCCTGGTTTATGAGCTGGCACTACTGGCGCTGTCGGCTTCTCTTGGCCGCGGCGACGTCGTTGCGAATTCCCTGATTGTGGCCGGTTATGTCGCAGCGCTGGGTTTTGGCGCCGTGGCGGCGAAGCCGTTTGTGCGCCGTGCCGCGGTGTCTTTCCTCGGTATCGAGTGTGCTTTGGGTTTGCTTGGCGGTGTGTCCGCAACCGCCCTGTACTGGATATTTTCGGTTACAGGTGAGAGCCTCGGAGCATTGGTCGCCGCCACTTTCATAATCGGAACGCTGGTTGGTGCCGAGGTGCCGTTACTCATGACACTTCTGCAGACCGGCCGGACGTCCTCCGCCGAGGACACCGGTCGCGTGCTGGCGAATCTCAACGCTGCGGACTACTTCGGAGCCTTGGTCGGCGGTTTAATCTGGCCGTTTGTGCTCCTGCCTACGGTGGGCATGCTGAAGGCCACTGCCATCGCTGGACTGATTAACGTCACCGCGGCATTGATAATCGCCGCGCTGCTACTGAAGCAGATGTTGACCCGCCGGGCACTGGCCGCATCTGTCGCCGCCCTCGTCGCGGCACTGGTTGGGTTGGTAGCGTTACTGGCCGGAATCCGGGACATCGAGGCGACCGCCCGGCAGTCGCTCTACGCCCAGCCCATTGTTTTCGCCAAGCACTCGAAGTATCAGGACATCGTCGTCACTCGATTTGGCGGGGACCGGCGGCTTTATCTCGACGGGGGATTGCAGTACTCCAGTCGTGACGAGTACCGCTACACCGAGTCGCTGGTCTACCCGGCGGTGGATAAAGAAACGAAGTCGGCTTTGATCCTCGGCGGAGGCGATGGGTTGGCTGCCCGGGAGCTGCTGCGGATGCCCAACATCGAGCGCATTGTTCAGGTCGATTTGGATCCGGACGTCATCGAGGTCGCCCGCACTGTGCTGCGGGAGGACAACCGCGGCAGCCTGGACAATCCCCGAGTGGAGAAGATTGCTGCGGATGCATTCGCATGGCTCCACGAGCAGGCACGTGGTAAGGCGCAGGTGCAGAAGTTCGACGCCATCTATGCAGACCTTCCCGATCCCGACAACGCAGTGCTAGCCAAGCTCTACTCTCAGGAGTTCTACGGGTTGATCCGCACGGTGGCCGCGCCGGGCGCAAAGTTGGTGGTGCAGTCGGGTTCGCCGTTTTCGACGCCGCAGGCCTTCTGGCGCACCGACAGCTCGATTCGCGCCGCAGGCTGGTCGACCACTCCGTACCACGTGCATGTTCCCACCTTCGGGGACTGGGGGTTTGTACTCGCGCAGGCCGGGCCTGAGCCTCCTACGCTCGAGCTTTACGACGACGCCCCGCCGCTGAAATTCCTCACTCCTGACGTGGCCCGGGCTGCGACCGTGTTCGGTGCCGATAACGGTCCGCAACAATTGGAACCGTCGACACTTGCTCATCCTCGAATTGTGGAGGATATTCGTCGAGGTTGGCGGCAGGCAGGGGAGTAGCCCGCCGAGTATTTCGCAAAGGGGCGGGCGAGTAGCAGGTCGGCGGTGTAGTCGGCTAACCTTTATAGCCGTGACTGACGCGAAGAAGACCCCTGAAAACACCGCCACCGTTCCTGAGCAGCTGCGCATTCGCCGCGAGAAGCGTGACCGCCTGCTCGAGGCTGGAATTCAGCCGTACCCGGTTGAGGTTCCCCGTACTCACTCTCTCAAGGATGTCCGTGAAGAGTGGGGCCACCTCGAGGCTGGCGAGGAGACTCAGGATGTCGTGACTGTCATTGGTCGTGTCATGTTTATTCGTAACACCGGCAAGCTCTGCTTTGCCGCTCTGCAGGAGGGTGACGGCACGACCCTGCAGGCCATGCTTTCCAAGGCTGAGGTCGGCGAGGACGCCCTGGCTGCTTGGAAGTCGGACGTAGATATGGGCGACTTCGTCCTCATTACTGGCCGCGTAATTTCTTCGCGCCGCGGCGAGTTGTCCGTGATGGCTACCAAGTGGCAGATGGCCTCGAAGGCTCTGCGTCCGCTGCCGGTGTCGTTCGCTGATCTGTCCGAGGACAGCCGCGTGCGTCACCGCTACACGGACCTGATTATGCGTGAGCAGGCTCGTACTAACGCACTGACTCGCATCAAGGTCATCCGCGAGCTGCGCCACGCACTTGAGCGTCGCGGTTTCCTCGAGGTCGAAACCCCGATGCTGCAGACTCTGCACGGCGGTGCAGCTGCACGTCCGTTCGTGACTCATTCCAACGCTTTGGACATCGATCTCTACCTGCGTATCGCGCCGGAGCTTTTCCTCAAGCGCTGCGTCGTCGGCGGTATGGAGCGAGTCTTTGAGATCAACCGTAACTTCCGCAACGAGGGTATCGACTCCTCGCACAGCCCGGAGTTCGCGATGCTGGAGTACTACGAGGCATTCGGCACCTACGATGACTCCGCCCGCACCGTCCGCGAGGTCATTCAGGAAATCTGCGTCGCGGTCTTCGGTTCGACGACTGTTACGCTTGCCGACGGTACGGAGTTCGACTTTGGCGGCGAGTGGAAGCAGATTGAGATGTACCCGTCGCTGAACGAGGCACTTGCTCGCAAGTTCCCTGGTCAGCCGGAAGTCACTATTGACTCGACCGTCGAGGAGCTCAAGGCAATCGCCGATGTGATTGGCCTTGAGGTTCCGGAGAAGGGCGGCTGGGGCCACGGCAAGCTGGTTGAGGAAATCTGGGAGCTGCTCTGTGAAGACCAGCTCGACGGTCCTATCTTTGTCCGCGACTTCCCGGTCGAGACCTCTCCGCTGACTCGTCAGCACCGCTCCAAGCCTGGCGTGACCGAGAAGTGGGATCTTTACGTCCGTGGCTTCGAGCTGGCTACCGGCTACTCCGAGCTGGTTGACCCGGTTGTCCAGCGTGAGCGCTTTGAGGATCAGGCGCGACTGGCCGCTGGCGGCGACGACGAGGCCATGGTTCTGGATGAGGACTTCCTGCACGCAATGGAGCAGGGCATGCCGCCGACGACCGGTGTGGGCATGGGCATTGACCGCCTGCTGATGGCCCTGACCGGCCTTGGCATTCGCGAAACCGTGCTGTTCCCGATTGTGAAGCCGGAAGCGTAAGCGACGTTCCTTTTTAGCATGTAGTCTGCAGCGGCCAGCCAGAAAACCACGGCTGGCCGGCGAATTCATGTGTAGTTATCCCGGTGTTATCACCGGGATTATTTTTATCCCGTAGTTTCTTCACCCATGACTTCGGTAAATGGAAATAAGAGAATTAATCGGCGATCCGTATTGCGCTTGGGAGCAGCAGCGGGAGCAGTAGCGAGTGCGGGTGCCGTAACGGTGGCCGTCAATAGCGTCGGGATGCGAGCAGTTGCATCGGCGGCTCCGAACCAGGCGCCGTTTCCATTAACAGGTTTGACCAGTGGCCTCGTGGTGACGGACCTGGAAGTCGTGACCGTGACCGATACGTCGGTGACATTTTCGTGGGCGACGTATGCAGGCCCACATCCAGCGTGGGGGAAGCTGGCCCCGCTGGCACCGGCCGACACTGAAGTTGCGCTAGTGCCAGTCGACGCTGATGAGGGCGGCGAGCTGCCCGTGGTGCATAAGGACGAGGCGCAGGTTGGCTACCACTTTGTGACCGTCGATAAGCTGCGCCCTGGAACCACGTACCGTTTCGAATGTCGATCGAATGGGCTGGTCGCCGAGCCGGGGTTAATTACCCGAAACCTCCCCAATACACCTGAGCAAACTGGGCTGTTCACGACGCTGGTCGCTCCGGAAGGGGAGTACCTGACCACGATTGCCATCGGTAGGTTCAGGCGGTGAATGCATCACCACTTTCGACCAGGAGAAGTAGTGAAGCAAACCCGCCGAACGAAATACAGTGCCATCAAACCGATTGCGCTTCAACACATCGCCAACGGGGCATCAGCAAGCGCAGTTGGACGTGAGTTAGGGATACCCTCACCAACAGTCAGGCGGTGGGCGCGACAAGCCGGAATTGAGATTCAGCACCAGTCGCACTGCCCGAAGGTCTCGATGATGGATAAGCATCGCGTGATCTACGAGATGCTTATGGCC
>NZ_KV787412.1:0-10568 GCF_001807105.1 Corynebacterium sp. HMSC14H10
AAAAGACACACTTTTCTTTACTTAACCCGTCATAGTCGCCTCGATTCTTAAAAAACAAAAACTCCCCAGCCGACTGACTGGGGAGTAACTTTGTACCCCGTACGGGATTTGAACCCGTGTTACCGCCGTGAGAGGGCGGCGTCCTAGGCCGCTAGACGAACGGGGCTTAGAACTTTGCAGTTAGTGAATACATTCAACAATGAACTTCTTCACTGCTGGCCTACCAGGACTCGAACCTAGAATGACGGTACCAGAAACCGTAGTGTTGCCAATTACACCATAGGCCAATAAAGACTGGCGCTTTCACGCTGCCTTTGTACCCCGTACGGGATTTGAACCCGTGTTACCGCCGTGAGAGGGCGGCGTCCTAGGCCGCTAGACGAACGGGGCTTAGAACTGAATCCAACTCAACTGAGCGAGCGAATTCCGCTGGCCTACCAGGACTCGAACCTAGAATGACGGTACCAGAAACCGTAGTGTTGCCAATTACACCATAGGCCATCGCTGCTGAACGCAACGAGGAATAATATAGCCAATTCGCGCTAACAAGAGCAAATCACCTGGTCAAAGCCTCGTTTAAAATCGCGAGTTCCCCACAGCCCACCTCAGCAGTGCGCATAGCTAATGCATAACTAATGCAATGCATATAACTAACGCAGTCCCAGATCGAAAGCCCATTCGATCGCAGCTCAAAGCTGATCCGCCCTTCAGGAGACACTTCGTGGTGAAGCGGCTGGCAAACAGCCGACACACACCAAAAAACCAGACCTGAAAGGCAGGCACCATGACTTCCCCAACAACGACGGCAACATCCGCCCCCATCACGCTCGAGCTGGAGTTCTCCGACATCACGGAGCAAATGAACGGCACCATCGGTCGCGTCATCGGCACTGTCACTATCCGTCAGTTCGCGAAAATCATCTCGGCCCTCAACCTCGACGCCAACCCACGCGTGTCCCCGCACCGGCCGCATCACCGATGCCATCATGGAAACCATCGACACCACGCCGGAGCTCTTCGCCTACAAGTCCAAGGGTGTGCTCCTGGCCTCCACTCAGTTCACCAGTGACGACAATCTCTACCGCTTCACCTTCAGCAACCGTCGCATCGAAGGCATCCTCGACGGCGGTCACAACTCGCTGGCTATCGCACTGTTCGTTCTGGGCAAGCTCACTCCACCACCTAGCCGCAAAATCAAGACGTGGTCCGAAATGAAGGAGGTCTGGTCGGCGCGTACGGGAGAAATTGAGGAATTGCTTGCCGACGAAAGCCTCACCGAGCTCGATGCCCGTGTTCCGGTAGAGGTACTCGTGCCCGGTGCTCGGGACGAGGACACTGTGCAGGACTTCTCCGATGCTCTGCTCGATATCTGTGCCGCCCGCAACAACAATGCGGAGCTCAAGGCGGAAGCAAAGCTCAATCGCGCAGGCTACTTTGACGATCTGAAGCATGCTCTGCCTCAGGGAATTAGCGACAACGTGCAGTGGCGCACCAACGATACTGGTCGACTAAAGGTGGGCGATGTCATCGCTATGGCGTGGATTCCGCTGTCTTGTATTGACCTGCCGAAGGATGCCGACGGGAAGCAGATTGAAGCACCGACCCCCACCAGCCTCTACTCCGGCAAGGCCAAGCTGCTTGACCGCTTCGAGGATGTCATGAGCTCACCGGAGGTCACTAAGCCCAGCACTGAAAGCATCAATGAGCGCACCGAAGAGGTCGTTCTCTACAACGAGAAGGTCCGCAGCGCATTGAACCTCACGTGTGACTTCATCGATATTCTCGAGCGCATCAACGCAGAGCTACCCGATCTCTACAACAAGAGCGGCGGTAAATTCGGCGGCATTGATGCTGTTGACAAGGCCAATAAGAAGAATCCGCGGACTGGCAAGACTCCACAGAAGTACTCGAAGTTCTATCGCCAGCCCATCGGCTACGCGATTCCAGACGGGTTCATCTACCCGCTCGTGTACGCCTTTGCCGCACTGCTCAAGCGAAACGAGGACGGCACGGTCCACTGGGGAACCGACTGGCACGAGTTCTTCAACAACCACATGGGGTCGCTGGTCAAGGACTACCGCGAAACCTCCATGAATATGCTGAACCGCGACCCGCAGAAGGTGGGCAAGGAAGCGGGCTCTTACACGAACCTGCTTCGCTCAGCCCAGCTCGCGCTCTTTACTGAGCAGCAGTAAAAGGAGTGACCTCGAGCGCCTTGCGCAGTCGGCCCAGGCTGCGGCTGCGACCAAGCAGCTCCATGGACTCGAACAGCGGCGGCGATACCTGAGCGCCAGTCACGGCCACGCGCACCGGGCCAAAAGCCTTGCGTGGCTTCAGCTCCAGGTCCTCGATGAGGGCCTTCTGAAGTGCAGCTTCAAGCTTCTCGGTGACGAAGTCCTCTTCGCTGAGCGGCTCCACAGCTGCAATGGTGGCCTCCAGGACAGCGACGGCGTCTTCCTTGAAGTTACGGCGTGCCGAGCGCTCATCGAAGGTGAACTCGTCCTCTTCCACAACTAGGAACTTCGAGAGGTCCCAGGCGTCGGAAAGCGTCTTCACACGGGTCTGCAGCAGCGTTGCCAGGAAAGCGAACTTATCCGCCGGGTAGTCGGCCGGGAAGTCAAAGTGGCTTTCCAGGTACGTGCGCAGACGCTGCTCGAAGTCGTTCGGATCGAGCATGCGGATGTGGTCCGCGTTGATAGCGTCGGCCTTCTTCTGATCGAAGCGAGCCGGGTTGGACAGCACATCGTGGATATCGAAGGCCTTGACCATCTCGTCCATCGTGAAGATGTCCTGGTCGCCGTCCATAGACCACCCCAGCAGTGCCAGGTAGTTCAGCAGACCCTCGCGGATGAAACCGTTATCGCGGTGGATGAAGAGATTGGACTGCGGGTCACGCTTGGACAGCTTCTTATTACCCTCGCCCATAACGAACGGCAGGTGACCGAACTCCGGGGTGAACTTGGCGACACCGATGCGCTTCAGCGACTCGTAGAGAGCGATCTGGCGCGGCGTCGATGGCAGCAGATCCTCACCACGCAGGACGTGAGTGATCTCCATCAGAGCGTCATCGACCGGGTTAACCAGGGTGTAGAGCGGTTCACCGTTGGAGCGGGCAATAACGAAGTCCGGAACCAGGCCGGCCTTGAACTCGATACGACCGCGAACGAGGTCATCGAAGACAATGTCCTCGTCCGGCATACGCAGGCGAATCACCGGCTTGCGCCCCTCTGCACGGAAGGCTTCCTTCTGCTCCTCGGTGAGGTTGCGGTCATAGTTGTCGTAGCCCAGCTTCGGGTCACGGCCGGCGGCCTTGTGGCGCTCCTCAACCTCTTCAGCGGTGGAAAAGGCCTCGTACGCTTCACCGGCGTCAATGAGGCGCTGCAATACATCGGCGTAGATGTCCTTGCGCTGCGACTGGCGGTACGGGCCGTGCGGACCGCCGACATCGACGCCCTCGTCCCAGTCAATACCGAGCCAATTCAGGGCCTCGATGATTGCCTGATAAGACTCTTCGGAGTCGCGAGCGGCATCGGTATCTTCGATGCGGAAGACCAGCTTGCCACCAGTGTGACGGGCATATGCCCAGTTGAACAGGGCGGTGCGGATGAGGCCAACGTGCGGGGTACCGGTTGGCGACGGGCAAAAGCGTACGCGAACATCTGACATGCTTTCCCACGATACCCGCCCTCCCACCTGCAGGCATGCATAGGGTTTGCATAGGGTTACAGAGCCCACTCCCCGGCCACTTCGCCGGCGTATCCGGCGGCGCGCAGCCGCTCAACCCAGCTGCGCAGTGGTGCCTCACCGGTGCCCGGCGCGCCGCGGCCTGGGAAATCGGCAATCTGGACGTGCGCCGGCAGGCTCAATCTTCCAGTCTCCACATCAGTGAGCCAAGCATCCACGTCGACGCCATTAGCTGCAAAATGGTAAAAGTCCGCGAGCACACCAGCACCAGTCTGTTGAGCTAACTCCTCGGCTTGCCACGGATCTGTAATGGGATAATCACTCATCCCGGACAGTGGCTCAATCAACGCGCGAACCCCACTGAGCTCCAGCTGGGCAGTAATCTCAGTCAGTCTTTGCACCTGCAAATCGGTCAGCTCCCCCGAGCGCCCCAGCAGCACGTTCGAGCATTTCAGCCCAGTGGCCCGCGCAATCTGGCTCACTGCCTCCAGGTGCCCCGCGGGCAGCCCATCCGTATCGAGCACTCCTCGCTGCCCCGCTGCCATGTCCCCTCCCCACAGATTCATGGCATAAAGACCAAGGCTGTCGTCAAAGAGGTCGCAAAAACCGGAAACCTCATCGGGTGCGGGCACTGCGAGGTCAAATGGCCACCAGAATTCCACGGCCGCGTAGCCGTCGTCACGCGCGGCGTTGACGGCATCGTGCGGGGACATGTGTGCGTAGACCGTAGAACAGTTAATAATAGTGCTCATGACCAAAACGGTAGTAGTAACTGGTGGCGGCGCGGGCATTGGTCGCGAAATTGCTCTGGCTTTCGCCGCCGATGGCTGGCACGTGCATATCTGCGGCAGGCGTATCGACGCGCTCGAGGCCGTTGCCGCCGAAGCGGACAACATCACTTACTCCAAGTGTGACATCACTGACCCCGAGCAGGTCCGTGCGATGTTTGAGGACGCGCAGGTGGCTACGGGAACCATTGATGTTGCGGTGCTCAATGCGGGGCTGCCCGGCACGCCCGCAGAGTTCGGAGAGACCGACATTGAGGACTTCCGCGCGGTTATCGACACAAATGTGGTCGGCTCGTACCTGTGTGCACGCGAGGCGTTCGCTCGGATGAAGCCGGGGCGTGATGGGAAGGCGGACCAAGCAGGCGGCCGAATCCTGGTCAACTGCTCTATCGCGGCGCAGGTGCCGAGAGCCCATACGGCGGCGTACGCGACGTCGAAAAGCGCGCTTGCCGGAATGACCCATGTGCTTGCCCTGGACGGACGCGAGTATGGCATTACGGCAACGCGCATTGACATTGGCAATGCGCAGACTGACCTGTTGGGGACGTTCACAGGCAGCGAGCCAATGTTCGATGCCAAGCAGGCTGCGGAGACCTTCCTCTACGCCGCGAATCTGCCGGCGAGTGCAGTCATTGATCAGCTGACGATTACCGCTGCGGGTATGCCCTTTTTGGGTAGGGGTTAGCCTGCCCCTTAAACTGGAGCACAACTGGGTTTAGATTGAGGAGGCGGGTTAGGGCTATGTCCATGGAAAACCACCCCTCTCTGGGCGGCGGAAACGAAGAAGAGAAGCCGGAGAATTCTCACCCGTCGAACGACCCTGCAGCGACTCCGAAGCGTTCGACGCGCTGGGATACGTCCCGCCCGACCACCGCTCCGGACTTTTTGCTCTCCCGGGCACACGGCTCCATCCGCACGCAAGGTATTGAAGAGCAGCTTTCCGACCCCTGGCTCGCGGCCGAGGGACTGCACTCGGGCATTCACAAGATGGTGGTCGGCGCATTGCCTTTCGACTTGGACAAGCCCGCCGCCCTGACCGTTCCCCGGGAAGTCATCCGCTCCTCGCAGCCGCTGGAGCCACCCGCGCACTACCGTTGGAACGCACCGAAGCCCCACGCCAACATCGTCGCTTACGATCCCCCGCTCGACGAGCACGCTGAGCGCATCGCCGCAGCCATCCGCACAATCGAGTACTCGGCGCTGGAAAAGGTCGTGCTCGCGCGCGCTGTGGAACTCGAAATCGATCCCCCGATTGACCCGCTCCTACTCGCATCGCGGCTTATCGACGGATCCCCCAACCGCGATGGCTTTGTCGTGGATCTCTCCCCCGCCGGTTCCGATTATGAGGGCAAGTTGCTCATCGGTTCCTCCCCGGAGATGCTGGTCCGCCGTACGGGCGACATCGTTGAGGCGTTTCCCTTGGCCGGGTCGCTGCCGAGGTCCCGGAATGAAGAGGTGGACCGGGCGTCGGCCCGTCGTTTAGCGGACTCGCGCAAGAACCTGGACGAGCATGCCTTCGTCGTCGACGACATCGCCGACAACTTGGCGCCACTGTGCAGTTCGCTGGATGTTCCGGACAGCCCCGAGCTGATGAGCACCGCCGAGATGTGGCACTTGGCCACGCATATCCGCGGTCGGTTGAAGGATCCGTCGCTGTCCGCGCTGGATTTAGCGCTGGTGGTGCACCCGACACCAGCTATTTGTGGCACGCCGACGGAATCCGCCTTCGGCGTTATTCAGGCCGTAGAGACCAACCGCGGCTTCTACTCGGGCGCTGTCGGCTGGTGCGATGAGAATGGTGACGGCGAGTTCGTGGTCTCCATTCGCTGTGCCGAGATCGACACTGAGGGGTCCGTGGCACGACTATGGGCCGGAGGCGGCATTGTGTCGCACTCCGACCCAGAAGAAGAAGTCACGGAGACCAGTGCCAAGATGGGCACTGTGCTCCGCGCTTTTGGAGTTAAGGGCGCTTAGGCCAGGGCGGCGTAGGCCCTAGCAGCTTAAGCCCTAGCAGCTTAAGCCCGCTCCACCGGGTTGGCCAGCTTGCCGATACCCGGGATCTCAATCTCGATGCGGTCACCCGGGAACATCGCAGCGGTACCGGCCGGGGAGCCGGTGCAGATGACATCACCCGGCAGCAGCGTAATCGAGGCAGTGATGAACTCGATGATTTCCGGGATGGACATAATCATCTGGTTGGAGTTGGAGTCCTGCTTGGTCTCGGTAACACCCTCATGAGTCAGGTGTGCCTTGATTGGCAGCTCGTTGTAGTCCAGCTCCGTCTGGATCCACGGACCAAGCGGACAGAAAGTATCGATGCCCTTTGCGCGCGCCCACTGACCATCGGCAAACTGCAGGTCGCGGGAAGAAACATCATTGACGATGGTGTATCCGAAGATCACATCGTGAGCGTTTTCCTTCTTGACGTTCTTGCACGGCTTACCAATAACCAGTGCCAGCTCGCCCTCGAACTCGACGTTAGTGGCGAAATCCGGAATGCGGATTGGCGCTTCCGGGCCAATGACGGCCGTCGGCGGCTTAATGAACATCGTCGGCGGCAGCGATTCTGCCGACTTCTTGAACACCTCGGCGACGTGGTCAGCGTAGTTACGACCAATAGCGATGACCTTCGACGGCAGCATTGGGGCGAGCAGACGTACGTCGGCAAGCGGCCAGGAACGGCCTGTCTTATTCAGCTGACCGAAAGGGTGCCCTTCGATTTCGTGCAAAGTAACTTCATTGCCTTCGCCCTCAACGAGCGCGAAGCACATGCCCTCTGGGTGGGCGATTCGAGCAATACGCATAAAAGTAGGGTACACGTCACATTGCGATAATTATGCAACGACCCCCACTCTCTATACTCTGCGCTCTAAACTCCGCGGGATTCCTGCGCAAGCCACACCAGCGCGCAGGCCAGCGCATCGTTGAACGCATGATGGGCCTTAAAACGGGGAATGCCGTACTTGTCGCACAATGACCACAACCGCAGCTCATCACGGACCGGCTCGCGGTTGGCTCGCAGAATCGCGTCGTACTCGCGTGTCATAGTGTCCGCCACCGGCACATCAAAGCGCGCATCGAAGTACTTCCGGCACAACGGATCTAAGAACCCAACTTCCATCCGCGCGTAGTGCGCCAGCAACTTCCGTCCCCGTAGAGCTTCTAACAGCTTGCCGACGGCCACCTCTGCCTCTACCCCGGTTGCGACCATGTCGTCGGTAAGCCCATGCACCGTCGCCGACTCGCCGACGCTCACCTCCTCGCGCTCTGGGCGAATAAGAAGGTGACCCGACTCTTCCAGCACGATGTCGCGGCCTTCGACGGCAACCCAACCGATGGAAAGCAACTGATCCTTGGAAGGATCCAGACCGGTGGTTTCCACATCGACCGCGAGCCAAGCATTGTCGCGGATAGGTGCGTCCAAGAGTTTCTTGCGGGGTTTGAAAAACTTCAACATTGCGCGCTCACACAGCTAACTCACACAGCTAAACTACGACATCGCCCGGATGGGATATTTCGCCCCGAGACTCTGCTGCAACTTGCGGATAACACCAAACGCATCGCGCAGGTGCTCGCGTTCCAGGCTGGAGAGACGCTTCGGGTAGATGTGGTTATTCGGCTGCTCGCCAGCGTTGAACTGGGCCTGCTGGTGATGAAGCTGCACCGTGCACAGGAACTCGAACGCATCCGCCAGATCCTGCGCACCCTGACGGCTCACGCTTCCGGCACCCGCACTCGCCGCCAAGCGTTCACGTGTGGACAGCTGCGGCAGCCCGGCCGCCACAGTAAATAGGCGCGCCATCTGCACCACAGCAGCAGTTCCCCCCTTCTTGATGTCCAGGGTCTCTGCGTGCTCGCCGCCCTTCTCCAGCACCAGGCCACGGAAGAAGCCGAGCGGCGGCTCCCGCCAGGCCGAGAGCTTGGCCAAGTGCGCGTGCAGGCGCTGCGACCCCTGGGCCAGCGGCAGGTAGGCCGCACGAAGGCCCTCCACCAGTTGCACATCGCCCGCTACCGCTCGCATGTCGAAGAAGGTCTGTGCATGTAACAGGGCCTCCGCCTCCGGTGCCGTAATCCACCCGTGGAAAGTGCGCAGCCACTGCGACTTGGTCATCCGCCACGCAGGATTGCTGGCCATCATGGCCCCTGGACAGAGCGGATAACCGACTCGGTCGAGGTTGGTGCAAATCTCGTCGCTAAGCGCGGCGAAATAGTCAGCATGAGCGTCGGCGTCGTAATCGTCGGCGAGGACCAGCGCATTGTCCTGATCGGACGCGAGCCCCATCTCTCCGCGCCCATGCGAGCCCAGTACTGCAAAGGCATAGCTAACCGGTGGCGGCCCAAGCTTTTCCTCCGCAAGCGCCACCAGGCGTCGGGTGACAGCATCGGCCACGGCGGTCAGCAGCTTGGCGACCTCCTCCCCCGAATCACCTCGGTCAATAAACCGGCCCACAATCCGCCGTGCGTTCTGAGCAATCTCCGCAATCTCGGAGATATCGCTCTTTCGCGCCAGCGTCGCCGTCGCGTACACGGGATCGGTGTGCAGACTGCGCAGGAGGTCGCCAATGACAATCATGCCGACCACCCACGTCCCATCGTGCACCGGCAGATGATGGTAACCGCGCTCGGCCATCAGCAGCATGGCCTCGAAGACCAGCAGGTCGGGACTGATAGTTTCCGGGTTCCCGGTCATCACTTCGCTTACGAGACTCTCCGCCGGCTTGGCTTCTGCCAGCACTCGACGACGGAGGTCACGGTCAGTGATGATGCCGACGAGCGAGCTCTGGTTGGCGCCTGCAGACTCCATCACGAGCAGACTGGAGACATTCCGCTCCGTCATAATCTGCGCCGCCTCTTGTACTGTCGCATCAGCACTGCAGGTCACCAGCGATGTTTCCATCAGGTCCGCAACCCGTGTGCGCAACGACTCCGATGCCGCAGTACTCCGCAGCTTCGATGCCACTGCGCGAATGCGCGCGTTTTCACCGCCGTAATAGCGCCGGACCTCTACGAACTGGTCATTGAGCTGGTCAAAGACCTCCTTGGAGATCACCAGGAATACGCAGTCCTCCACTGCCGTCATCGTGTACAGCGAGGGGTCACTGCTCAGCAGCGTCGAATAGCCGAAATGATCTCCCACATCTCGCCTGTCCAACAGCGTGCCAGCTGGGTCAAAGAGATCCACCATGCCGGAGCGAATAATGAAACAGCTGTTGTTATCCGCACCCGCCCGGATAATCTCCGTTCCACGACGGGCATAGCGCATGGTCAAAAGCGGTGGGATAGTCGCGCGCTCTTCATCGTTGAGGTCCGAAAAGGGGCGAGTATGGCTGAGGAAGTCTGCGATTTCCGCAAGCTCGACGGTCATGGGGTCAATTATCCCCTATTTTTGCTCCCAATAGGACTGATTTGCGGGAATACTCGACCTTATGACCAATTCCACACACAGCGCTTCAATAAATCCCGAATGGCCGCTCGACGCCCACATCCTCGGCAGGATGGACAAGCTCGCGGCACTCGTCGCCACGCTTGACGACGACGCCTTCAACGCAACCCTTCCCATCCCAGCCATTAACTCCCTGGCCGTGCTGCTACGACATGTGACCGGATCCGCGAGGTACTGGCTCGAGCGCGTCTGCCTTGGGCGTGATTATGTCCGTGATCGCGATGGGGAGTTTTCTGCTCATTGCAGTGTTTCGGAAGGGCTGGAGATTTACCACCGTGACCGCGCGGCCATTGAATCCGCGCTGGTGGAGTTGCAAGGCGTGGACCGCGCTGGTGCTCCTGCTGTTATTCCTACCGATAAGGACCGTTGGTGGTGCGGCAGCATCGAAGGCGTGATTGTGCATGTCTTCCACGAGGCGGCTCAGCACCTGGGACATGCGGAGATTACGAGGGATGCGCTAGTGGCAGGACTGGGAGGGGATGATTCCGATAACGGCGCAGGAAGCTCATCCCCATACCCCCTTGACACCATCATCGATGTACTTCGCCAGGTCGGACATGCGTCGGACTTCATCGAGCACACCGCCGACGGTAAGACTCACATCACTACCGTCGATGGCAAAACTGTGATTGCCTAGCCCTCTCCCCCCCCCC